>CAZILR010000243.1:0-518 GCA_964539995.1 uncultured Planctomyces sp. | reverse complement strand
AGCGGTCCTCTTTTGAGACCGCTTACGGCGACTCGGCTGAAGAGTCACCTTCGATTTCTTCGACGAGTTCCCAAGACCCGGCTCCGCAAGGAGCCGGGTCTTGCTTTTTTCTGGGAGGCACGTTTGCCTTCCGCCGCCAAGATCGGCAAGCCTCTAACGAACTCAAACAGGAGTCACACTTCGCGATGGAATACCTTTCTGTGTTGTCTCGTATCGCGCATGTCGCGACCGCGATCGTCTTGGTCGGCGGAACTGTCTTCATGCGGTTCGTTCTGATGCCAGCCGCGAAGGAACTTCCGGAAGCCGAGCACGATCAGTTGCGGCAGCGGTTGTTAGCTCGATGGAAACGAGTCGTGCATGGCGGGATCGCGTTGCTGCTGCTGAGTGGTCTTTTCAACTACATGCAGCAGATCCCCAAGCACAAAGGAGACGGTCTGTATCACGCCTTGCTGGGAACGAAGATGCTGTTGGCGTTGGTAGTGTTCTTCATCGCGTCGGCGCTGGTGGGACGGTCGGCC
>CAZILR010000242.1:0-7569 GCA_964539995.1 uncultured Planctomyces sp. | reverse complement strand
GGATTCGCGAACAACAGCGTGCTGCGCTGCGAGTCGGTCGGCCATGAGTAGCGAATCAGACTCGCCTGACACGTCGGCTCGATGAGAGCTTCGTCGCGAGTTGGTTCGGTCCATGTCAGACCGTCATCGCGGCTGCGGCTGATCAAGCGGCGGCCGGCGAGTTCGGGTTTCTTGCCGGATCGCGCCCAGTGGTTGCGCATGTTGATGAGCAACTCGGAGCCGCCATCGGCAACGGTCTCGACGAGTTGGCATTCGTTGGTGTGCAGACCGACGTTGCCTCCGAGCTTCCAGGTCTCGCCGTGATCGTCGCTGTAGACGATGTGTGACGCGCTGGGGCCGCTGCGGTCGGGCGTCTCGCGATGATTCGCGGGAATGATCAGCCGGCCTCGATGCGGGCCGCGTTCGAGCGCGATGCCGATGCCCGGTCCCATCGCGTACCAGCCCCAGCCCGGTTTCGACGCCGAGTCCGTGATGTCTCGGACTTTGGTCCAAGTCGCGCCATCATCATCGCTGTGAGTCAGCAGCACTCGGCCGTTCTTGCGATTCATCGACAGGAAGATTCGTCCCGTCGCCGGATCAATCACCGGGCAAGGATTGCCAACCGTGATGACGGCATCGCCACCCTCTTCGTGAACGAGTTGCAGCTTCTGCCACGTCTGGCCGTTGTCGGTACTGCGACGCAACACGAGATCGTTGTCGCCGTCATCGCTGAGCGATGTCTTGCGCCCTTCGCAAAAGGCGAGCAGCGTTCCGGGCTTGGTCGTGAGCAGTGCCGGAATGCGGTACGCGAAGTAACCATCCTGGCCCGCGACAAAGACATCGACGGAGGTCGGCTCTTGAGCCGACGAGAACGATTGGCTCAAGGCCATCACACATGCGATGGCAAAAACGCGAACAGTCATCACGCCGACTCCTTGAATCATGCGATTTCAAAATCGCAGCGGCGACGAGTTTTCCGAGACCATTTGGTGTGGCTGGCCGCAGAGGTCGATGGTCCAACGCGGTGAGCCAGTTTAATCGTCTTCGCTGAAAGCTGCACGAAAGTCGCGTGACGTGCGTGATTTGTCACGATGTTTCCGTTATCCCGTAGCGACCATCGTCCAGACGAATTTGGCCGAACGGGCGAACAAGCGGCGGGACGGGCAAGAGTGCTCATCCTCCAAGTGCGAAGGGGGCTTTTCCGTGAGCGTTCAAAGTGTGACACCGGTGCTGAATGTTTCGAGCGTCGGTGCGAGTCTGGCTTGGTTTGAATTGCTTGGCTGGCGTCGCGGATTCAGTTGGAACGACGGAGGGATGATCGGCGCAGGAGCCGACGCGGCGGCCTCCAATGAACACGGAGACGCGGGCTTCGGAAGTGTGTGCTCAGGGGAAGCGACGATTTTTCTGTGCCACGGCGGCCAAGGGTCTCGCGGCACCATCCTGCCGAAGTTCCCTGGCGACGACGAAACCGACGGCGTCTGGATGACGTGGTGGATGGAGTCACCGGTGGATGTGGACGCTCTGCATGCGCTCGCGGTCGCGAACGGAATGACGGTGACGTATCCTCCGACCAATGAGCCTTGGGGCGTGCGCGAGTTTCATCTGCGTCATCCCGACGGCCACATGTTCCGAGTCAGTTCTGGCCTAGAAGCCGAATAACCGACACCAAAACCGTACCGCGACCGTCAGGGAGCGGTTCGTATCGAGTGAGAAATTAGTACATGAATCTCGACCTGCATGACAAAGTCATCCTCGTCAGCGGCGGAGCCAAGGGCATTGGCGAAGGGGTCGTTCGCGTCCTCGCGGCCGAGGGAGCGACTCCCATCGTCATCGGCCGCAAGGATTCGGACAACGATGCCGTTGTCCGATCCATCGAAGCGAGCGGCGGCCGAGCGTTTGCCGTGAAAGCGGAATTGTCACAGACCGACGATTGCCGCCGCGCCGTCGAAGCCGCAGTCGCGAAGTTCGGACGCATCGACGGGTTGGTCAACAACGCCGGGATCAATGACGGAGTGAATCTCGAACATGGCGACTCCGAACGGTTTCTCGCGTCGCTGCGAAAGAACTTATTGCACTACTACGAACTCGCGCATTTCGCGCTGCCGGAGCTGAAGAAGTCGCGCGGCGCGATCGTCAACATCGGCTCGAAGGTGGCCGAGACAGGGCAGGGGGGCACTTCGGCCTACGCGGCGGCGAACGGCGGACGCAATGCGCTGACTCGCGAGTGGGCCGTTGAACTCGCCAAGTACGACATCCGCGTCAACGCGGTGATCGTCGCCGAGTGCTGGACTCCGATGTACGCCTCATGGCTGAGTACCGTGCCGAATCCGGAGGAGACTCGGCGGCAGATCGAATCGCGAATTCCGCTGGGGCATCGCATGACGTCGTGCGAGGAAATCGCCAACATGGTCGCGTTCCTGCTGTCGCCTCGTTCGAGTCACACGACCGGCCAACTGATTCATGTCGATGGCGGCTATGTCCACCTGGACCGTGCCGCCAAATAACCCGAAGCGTGAGCGAGGGCCCAAGAATAATAAGGAGCATAATTCATAGCGTCCTGAAGCACCCGCCCTCGCTGGCGCTTCGGGTTAGTTTTGGAATGCCACTGCATGGTCCTCAAAATTTTGTCGGCATCGCTCTTTCTCCTCGCCCTTCTCGCGGCGACTCCGCTCAGCGCGGCGGACGACATCGTTGTCGCCGATTTTGAGGCTGAGACCTACGGCGACTGGAAGGTCGAAGGCTCCGCGTTCGGAGCGGGGCCGGCCCGCGGGACGTTGCGCGGGCAGATGCCAGTCGAGGGCTTTCTCGGCAAGGGACTGGTCAACTCGTTCAACGGCGGAGATGCGCCGACCGGCAAGCTGACGTCGCCGGAGTTCAAGATCGAACGAGCGTTCCTCAGCTTTCTAATCGGTGGCGGAGGCTACGAGGATCAGACCTGCATGAAGTTGATCGTCGAGGGTAAGGCGGTTCGCTCGGCGACGGGGCCGAACACACAGGCTGGCGGAAGTGAGATGCTTGCACCCGCCTCGTGGGACGTGCGCGAGTTCGCGGGCAAGATGGCACGCATCGAAATCATCGACGCGGCAACCGGTGGTTGGGGGCACATCAATGTCGATCACATCGTGCTGACCGACAAGAAGCCGCCGTCGTTGCTCAAAGATGCGAAGCGCGAACTGCTCGTCGAGAAGCGGTTGCTGCATCTGCCGGTCAAGAACGGTGGAGCGAAGCGAGTCGTCAGCATCCTGGTCGATGGTCGCGTCGAGCGTGCGTTCGACATCGAGTTGGCCGACGCCGAACCGGACTGGTGGGCCTTCTTGGACGTCAGTGCGTGGCGCGGCAAGACAGTCACAGTGCAGGTCGACAAGTTGCGTGAGGACTCGCGCGGGCTAAGCGGTATCGAGCAAAGCGACTCGCTGAAGTCCGCCGCCGACTTGTATCGCGAGCCATCGCGACCGCAGTTTCATTTCTCGCCGCGACGGGGTTGGACCAACGACCCGAACGGTCTCGTGCATTTTCAAGGGGAGTGGCATTTGTTCTTCCAGCACAATCCGTATGGCTGGAATTGGGGCAACATGCACTGGGGGCACGCCGTCAGCCGCGATCTGCTGCATTGGGAGGAACGAGGCGAAGCACTCTACCCGGACGAGCTCGGCACGATGTTCAGCGGCTCGGCGGTCGTCGATTGGAAGAACACGTCCGGCTTCGGCAACGGCAAGGAACCGCCGCTTGTGTTGATGTACACCGCAGCCGGTGGGACTGGACCGCAGTCGCGCGGCAAAGGTTTTTCGCAGGGACTCGCCTTCAGCAACGATCGCGGGCGAACTTGGACCAAGTTCACGGGCAATCCGGTCCTGCCGCAGATCACAGGTGGCAATCGTGACCCGAAAGTCTTTTGGCACGAGCCGACCGCTCGTTGGGTGATGGTGCTGTACGTCGAACGAGACAAGAAGCACACGATCGAGTTCTTCGCGTCGCCGAATCTCAAAGAGTGGACGCTGCTCAGCGCGATCGAAGGTTTCTACGAGTGCCCAGACTTCTTTGAGTTGCCTATCGACGGTGGTGCAAAGAACAAAAAATGGGTGCTGACCGGCGCGAGTAGCGAATACATGGTCGGCACTTTCGACGGCACGAAGTTCACGGCCGAGACACCGAAGCTTCCCGGTCATCGCGGCCGAGGTTTCTACGCGGCTCAGACCTACAGCGATGTTCCCGACGGGCGTCGCATTCAGATTGGTTGGATGCAAGCTCCCTCGCCCGGCATGTCGTTCAATCAGTGCATGTCGCTGCCGTTGGAACTCTCGCTCAAGAGCACCGCCGACGGACCTCGACTCGCGTTTCAGCCGGCGAAGGAAATTGAAAAGCTTCGCACAAAGCATCACGCCCCGAAGCTCAAGTCGCTCAGGCCGGTCGATGCAAACCCGTTGGCGACTCTGAACGCTGAGTTGATTGAACTGCGGGCCGAGTTCACACCGTCTCCGAAGACGCTGACGACATTCACTGTCCGAGGCATCCCTGTGACCTACGACTTCGAGCGGCAAGACTTGATCGTCAACGGTCACCGAACCTTCGCACCGCTGACCGAAGGCCGACACCGCATCGTCATTTTCAGTGATCAAACGACGATCGAAGTCTTTGCCAACGACGGTCGGACCTACATCCCCGTGCCGGCAATCCCCAAGCAAACCGATCGCGACCTCACCGTCAGTGTCACCGGCGGTGACGCCGAGTTCCAAGCGTTGGACGTTTACGAGCTTGGCTCGACATGGAATACCCAGAACAAAAAATGACGAGGACGTTTCCAAACCAGCACGACGCGCAAGCGAGTGGTCAAAGTTGTTCGAGTATTCCACTGCTCAACCACTCGCTCACGCGTCGTGCTAAAACCTTGATGGAGTCCGATCGAATGCGACGCACGATCCTTTCCGGCATCTTCTTGTTGGCCGTTGTGACTTATCTGATGTCGCTGCCTACGATCCGCGTGTTTGCCGCCGATGGTCCTCAAACGCCGAACATTGTTTTCATCTTGGCGGACGACATCGGCTACGGTGACTTGTCGTGCTACGGAGCCAAGCACGCGAAGACTCCGAATCTCGACCGGCTGGCGTCGCAAGGCTGCCGCTTCACCGACGCGCATTCGCCAGCCTCGACCTGCACGCCTACGCGAGCCGCCTTACTGACCGGACGATACTCGTGGCGGCAGGAAGCCGGAGCACGGATTGCTCCGGGCGATGCGCCTCTGTTGATTCCGCCGGGGACGACAACGATTGCGTCGATGCTCAAGCAAGCTGGGTATGCAACCGGCGTGGTCGGCAAGTGGCATCTCGGACTCGGCGGTGAGGGCGGTCCAGACTGGAACGGCGAACTCAAGCCGGGGCCGTTGGAAATCGGTTTTGATTATGCGTTTCTGATGCCGGCGACGGGCGACCGAGTGCCGTGCGTGTACGTCGAGGATCATCGTGTCGCCGGACTCGATTCCACTGATCCGATTCTGGTGAATTACAAATCGAAAGTCGGCAACGAGCCGACTGGCCGCGAGAATCCGGAACTTCTCAAGCTGAAGCACACGCACGGGCACGACTTCACGATCATCAAAGGGGTCGGCCGCATCGGTTGGATGACCGGCGGGAAGGTCGCTCGCTGGACCGACGAAGACATGGCCGACACGTTCGCCGCCAAGGCGATCTCGTTCGTTGAACGACAAACGAAGGCGGATGCGTCGAAGCCATTCTTTCTGTATCTCGCGACGCACGGCATTCATGTTCCGCGGGTTCCGCATCCACGGTTCAAGGGGACGAGTCCTGTTGGCACGCGCGGTGATGCGATTCACGAACTCGACGACACTGTCGGCCAAGTCTTGTCGGCGCTCGACCGGCTGAAGCTGGCCGACAACACGCTGGTCATCTTCACCAGCGACAACGGCGGCGTCATGGACGACGGCTACGAGGATGTCGGTAGTTTCGACTATCACCCGAACGCACCGTTGCGAGGCACGAAGGGGACACTCTTCGAGGGGGGGCATCGCGTGCCGTTCATCGCCCGTTGGCCGGGACGCATCAAACCAGCGACGACCAACGACACGCTCATCGCACATCTCGACATGACGGCGACGTTCGCCGCGCTGACGGGCGTGACTCTATCGAAGGACGCGGCGGCCGACAGCTTCAACGTGCTGCCAGCGCTGCTCGGCGAGAAGTTCGATACGCCACCGAGACCGCACTTCGTCGCTCATACTGGCGGCACGCAAGGCCCGTTCGCGATCCGACAGGGGGATTGGAAATTCATCCAACCGGGCGGCGGAGGTCGGCAGGCCGAGCAATCGAAGAATGACAAGAAGGCCGCTCAGACGGGACAACTTTTCAACCTAAAAGAGGACTTGGCCGAGCAAACGAATCTCGTCGCGACTCACCCGGAGAAAGTGGCGGAGTTGCAAGCGTTGATGAATCGCCTCCGCGAACAAGGTCGCAGCCGCGAGTAGCGATTCACCTCCGTGTTGTCCGATAAGGAGCAACCACATTGACCAGTCTCCGAGACATTCTGAAGAGGCTTCAGTATTGGTTTCGTCGCTGGAGATTCCGAGAAGGCAGCATTCTTTCGCGGTTTATCGCTCGCGATGTTCGCAGAGAGATTCTGATTGTCTCAACGGAGAGAATTGAGCGGGGGATTATCACTGGCCGAGTACGGACCACGAATCTGCTTTATCTTTCTGGTGGTCTGATCTCTCAACCTGAATTCGAGCTAGCAAGAGAACTGTGCATCGACGAGATGTGGAAATGGACGGGACAGAGTTGGGGAGGCATGCCAGATGGTAGATCGATTGTAGATCATCTGCGTTGAATCGATTTTTCAAACACAGAGGAACAGGCACAGAGACCGAAAGGAAATCGAAATGATGCGCTGGTTGAGCTTGTTGGTCGTGATGAACTTGGTCTCTCCTGCATTTGCTGCGCCGCCGAATGTCGTGCTGATCATCTCCGACGATCAAGCGTGGACCGATTACGGCTTCATGGGGCATCCGCACATTCAGACGCCGCGGCTGGATCGGCTGGCTCGCGAGAGTCTTGTCTTTCGACGCGGGTATGTGACGTCGTCCCTCTGCTGTCCCAGCCTCGCGAGTCTCATCACCGGTAAGTATCCGCATCAGCACAAGATTGCCAACAACGATCCGCCGGGAGGCCAGAAGGACAAAGTCGCGTTTGCCGCCGGACGCGAAGCGATGAGCAAGTTCATGGACGCGCAGCCGACGCTGCCTCGACTGCTGACTCAGGCGGGATACCTGACACTGCAAACCGGCAAGTGGTGGCAGGGAGATTTCTCTCGCGGCGGTTTCACGCACGGCATGACGAAAGGCCAGCGGCACGGCGACGAGGGACTCGACATCGGCCGCAAGACGATGCAGCCGATCTACGACTTCATCGGCGAAGCCAAGAAAAACGACAAGCCGTTCTTCGTCTGGTACGCCCCGATGCTGCCGCACTCGCCACACAACCCACCGGCGCGGCTGTTTGAGAAATACAAACCACTGACAAAGTCGGAACACGTCGCTCGGTACTGGGCGATGTGCGAGTTCTTCGACGAGACCTGCGGCCAACT
>CAZILR010000241.1:0-7582 GCA_964539995.1 uncultured Planctomyces sp. | reverse complement strand
CATGAATTCATCCTTTGAACTGTCAGATCCGCCTGATGTCTCAGTCCTCTGAGAGCCGGTCGGATTCGGTAAGACTTCCTTGTCCTTCGCAGTGCTGACGATGATGAACGGGGGGAACGTCAACTGACTCGCCAGTGACGTGTGCCGTGCTGGTAAACCTTCGCGAGCTTGACTGTCTTATCGGTTCTCTTGGTTACTCGCGTTGAGCCAACCTACCAGCTTTAGCACGGCGGCGATTGTTGTGTATTCCCCGGAATCGGTCAACAGCCGTTTTCTCCCTCAAAACCCCCGTCCTGATGAAGCCGCAAACTCACGCAAATCAACGCATTTTGACGAGTCCAGCAATCCTTGCCGCAGGCGCATCTTGGGAGCAAAACGGCCCAACGGCAGAGGATCGTAGATTGCGCTTCCCCCAGAGGTTACGCAGACTGGCTGGCATTTTTGCTGCGTAGCACGTCAGGCGACAAAGCCCAGCCAGTACAGCCAGACGCCAGACAGAGCGGTGAAGACTGTTCCCGCGAAGACCCAATAACCGCGACGGCGATGCGCGGCCGTGAAAAGTTGCGGGTGCAGATCCATGCGTGCTCGCCAGGCTTGAATGACGAGATAGGTCCATAAGCCGAAGCTGAGCACTGCGACCACGACATGGACTCGCAGCAGCCACGACAGCAACGGCGTGCCGAGATACGGACTGTTTGCCATGAACGCTCGCGTGCCGCCGCTCAGACGGATATCGACTTCAAACAACGTGACCGCCGCGAGCAAAACCCCCAGCAACGCCGTTTGCCAGTTGCGATGCCGCGCGAATTGACCTCGCCGAGCCAGCCGAACGGCCCACAAGAACAGTATCGGAGTCAGCACGATGGCCACGACCACCGCGTCCATCAACAAGTCGCCACGAGTTCCAAAAAATCCAGCCGGCAGACGCATGAGCAGAGTTCCTTTCAGGCACGTTACGGCTTCGCGAGGACGCAATACAGCTTGTCGCCGCGGCGGAGCAGCAGGCGATCTTTCGCGAACACGGCGGCGTAGAGAACGGCTCCCCCGAAGCCCATGCCACCGCGGCTGGCTCCAGGACCGCCAGCTTCTTTCGATGCGGGAGCGGCGGGCGGCGCAACCACTTCCCAAGTGACGTTTTCTGCAAGTGACTCGAACTTTGGCCCGGCGGACACGATCGAAACCGTGCCGTTCTTGCCGAAGAAGCAAATGCGGTTGCCGACCGGCAGTGGAGTGGCCCACACGCTGTCGCCAATGCGGTTTGAGAAAATTTCTTCGCCCGTTTCGAGGTCCAGACAGAACAGCACGCCGGTCGCGTTCACAAAGTAGGCTCGGCCTTGATGCGCGACGGGCGAACCAAACGACGAGGTCGCGCGTTTCGCTTTCCACACGAAGTCGGCGGCGAATGAGCTGTCGTCGTTTTGCTTGATCGCGATGAGGCCGTTGGACTCGGCGGCTTTCCCGGCGTCCGGTTCACCGCGTCCGGCGGTGGCTCCGATTAAGAAGCGGCCGTCACCAATCGGAGCAGGCGTTGGCGTCGAGTTTCCTTTGATGCCCTCGAACCGCCAGAGTTGTTTGCCGGTGGCAGGATCGAAACCGACCAATGCTCCGATGCCACTCAGGACCAAATGCGGTCCCGACTTCACCGGCACGAGTCGCGGACTGGCCCAACTGGTCACGCCGAGGCCCGCGCTCTTCCACAGGTCTTTGCCGGATTCCTTCGCGACCGCGAGCACATACGGCTCTTTCGAGCGTTCGACCCACACGAACACCCGGTCATCGGTGTGTTCGAGCGACGCCGAAATGCCGTGTCGTGATTCAATCGCTCCGAATTCCTCGACGAGGTTCCGTTGCCAACGGACTTGTCCGTCGTGAGTGAGCGAGAGCAGATTGCCTCCTTCAAAGAAACAGACGACTCCTGCGGAATCGACCACCGGCGTCGGCGCGGCTTTGCTGATGTAGTTGTTGTTCTCAGCCTGCGTCGGCGAATCGAGATCGTGCTGCCACAGCTTCTTGCCAGTGTTCAAATCGAATGCGGCGACGTGACCACGTTCCTTCTTCGGCCCGGAAATCGACGTGACGAACACGCGGTCTCCGAACGTCACGGGACTCGACTGACCGTACCCGGTGATGTCTGCCGTCCACGCGATGTTCTCTTTCGGCCCCCACGTCATCGGCAACCGAGTCACATCGACATCACTCGGCATCGGTCCTTGAAACCGAGTCCAATCACCCGCTGGAACGACAGATGAGCCGAGCAACAACGTCACGAACACGACACGAGGCAGAGAGAAAGTCTTCACGAGTTGATCCTCAAATGAAATCGCAGCCCAAGACCGGCGAGCAGGGCAACTCGCCGATCTCCGGGCCACGCGGAGGTTTTCAATGTAGCCCTGTCGCTCCGCGACAGGACAGCCGAGCGCGGCTCACGCTCGATAAACCCAAGAGCGTCCGTCGCATGAATGAACTCGGCCAAGCGTTCGGCATTCCTGTCGCGGAGCGACAGGGCTACGACGAACTACTTCGCCGCTGTCTTCATCTCGCTGATCGACAGCAACTCCAACGCATCGGCTTTGCCGCTCATCATGTTGGCTCCGCCGACGATGACGAGCTTCGAGTTGTTCCACGGCAGGACGCGGTGGAAGAATCTCGGGTGAGCCAATTGGCCGAGGTATTCCCACGACTTGCCGTCGTCGGACAGGCGTTGGATCGAGCCAGACATCGTCGTCGCGAACAGCGAACTGCCGCAGGCGAACGTCGAAGCACCGAAGCCATCCATGCTGCCACCAAGCAACGCCGGCCCCTCGGACCAGGAGTTCGCTTTCGGATCGTAAACCGCCACGGCGGTCGTCGTGCCACCTTGCTCCTGCATTCCGCCGAGGCAGAAGAGCTTGCCTTGATGAGCCGCCAGCGCGAGTGCTCGTCGCTTGAACGGCGACTCGGCGATCGTCTTCCATTCGAGTTTGTCGCTCGCAAGATTGATCGCGAGCGCGGCGTCATGCCATTTCGTGTTGCCGCTGCCAGACATGTTCCAGCCACCGACGACATACAACGTGTCGCCGACCACCGCCGCGTCGTGCGACGAGCGGGCTTCGGGTAAATTCGGCAACGCTTCCCACGTCAAGCTGCCGGGCTTCATCCGAGCGAACTCCGCCTGTGAGTGCAGGTCTTGCTTGTCCCCTTCTTTGTTCTTCGCGGTGAAGCCACCGACTCGGTACAGCAGACCTTTGTGTTCGACCATCGCCAAGCCTTGCAGCTTCGGACCACCTTCGAGTTTGTTCCACTTCGCCGGACTCTTCAGATCGAGCGTCCACAGATCGCCCGATTGATCTTCGTTGCTGTATTCATGAGCGTTGCCGTAGTTACCGCCGAACACGAACAGCGTGTCGCCAGCGATCGCTCCACCGAAGCTCGTCGTCCCCTTCGGCAGTGCCGGCAGGTTGTGAGCAGTCGGGGTCAGGCGGCTTGGTGCGTAGTGCAGCGTCAGCGTCGAGTAGTGCCGCACTGACTTGTATTCCTTGTCATCGAGCTTTCCGGCCGTCTCCTCGGTGTGCTTCGCGCGAATCGAGAACGCCCCGGCCTTTGGCAGTTCGCAACGGAAGTTGCCAGCCTCGTCGGTCGTCCCTTCGAGCTTCTTGTCGATGCCCGGACCAACGACTGTCACTGTCGAACCGGCGACTGGCTTCCCTTTCCAGGTGACTTGCAACAGCGTGCTCGAACCATCGAGTGTCGAACTGATTTCCAGCGGCAGTCGCT
Source organism: uncultured Planctomyces sp. (assembly GCA_964539995.1). Lineage (GTDB taxonomy): Bacteria > Planctomycetota > Planctomycetia > Planctomycetales > Planctomycetaceae > SXKJ01. Next base: position 3,829 of record CAZILR010000241.1, on the reverse strand, counting down.
CGCCATCGTTGACCGCTCGCCAAGTGCCCGGCAACGCGAACGGATGCGTCTTGCCGTAGTACATCAACAAGAACGGCTCGGCTCCCCCTTTCGACAGCACGCCGTAAGTGTGCTTCAAGATCAACGTCGAACCGCGAGCCGATCCGGTCAGTTCCGCTTCGAGAGCCTCTTCACCCTTCGTGAGCGTCAACGCGGTCGGCCCGCCACGTCCGCCCGGTCCACCACGGCCGCCAACCGCCCACACCTCGGCCTTCGCCACCTTGTCGAGCAATGCCGGATCATCCGGCCCCGCCTCTTCGCCAAAGAAAACCTGCACCTTGTTTGGAGCCTTCTCGCTCCCGGTCAACAACCACAAGAAGTGAGCGGAAGCCGACTGCGTCCAAATCAACGCCACCGCGAATGCCGGTAGCCAAAATCGAAGTTTCAACATGATGGTCCTTTCAAGAGGTTCGTCGTTTAACCGCAAGCCGCAGGCGTGCGCGTCGATCTGAGCCAGAAAATGCTCTCTCGCCTAACGCGCTCGCCTGCGGCTTGCGGTTAAACGAATTCTGCCGAGTCACTTCGCCGCGCTGTCGGCGAGTCTGTAATCCAAAAACTCAATCTGCTGGGTCACGCGCGAGCCGTCCGACTTGTTCGTGATCGCCAGGTGCCTGGCCGGCAGATCGAAGCGGCCGACGTGCGTCCATTCTTGAAAAATCTGCCGCACCGACTGAATCCGGTTCGACGGAGTTTCCCACGTCGTGACCGCGTAGCTGCGCGGCAGGTGAGTCCCCTCAGCCGTGCGAGCCACTTCCGCGACGCTGATGATGAACCGCGAAGTCTCGCCTACGCGATGCACTTCGGTCAGCACGTCGTCCTTCACTCGCCACAAGCTGTGCTCCTTCGCATCTTGCGAACGAATCAGCCGCCCTTGCGGATGATTGGCTTGGTCGTCGGCGAACTCGACGTTCGTGATCGCGTCGTCCGACGCGACGCGATGCCCGATCACGGAATCGAGCGTCCGCTGCACCCACGCGAAGCGATCGTCGTCCTTCGCCCACGAGACTTTCACGTCTCCTTTACGATCCGCCGTCAACTGGCCTTCCAGCACCGCGCCGTCGTGGGAACACCGAATCTTCGCAGTGAACCCCGGAAAGTCCCGCCACACGGCTCGGCCGTCGTGCGCCTTCTGCATCATCGCTGACGCGGTGGGTTCCGCTGCGCTGGCGACACTCCACAAGCCCGCGAACACACTCGCCAGCAGCGCCGCGCGCCGCAGACTAGCCCAACATCGAGTCCTCGAAATCATGGTTCTGCCCTCTGGAAAATTGTTTGATTGGAAAATCACACGTCACCGAACCGCGACGGCACCCGGCACCTGCAACGAAAAATCAAACTTGTTCGGCCCGTCCACCGTGATCGGAGCGGACAACTGCGAATTCAGGTTGTATTGAGCCGGAATGCGTTCGGGCGTAAAGGGCTTCACCTTGCCGTCACGCGGTTCGTCGTCTTCCAACGCGGTCGTGATCTCGACACGCATCGGTCCAACCAACGGCCCGGTCCGCTCATCGAGCGAATACTTGCCGTCCGTCACCAACGCCGAACTCCGCGGACCTTTGACGCTCCCTTGTGGAACGAACGCGATCAGCAGATTCGACGCCGGTTGGCCGTTGATGCTCACGGCCCCCGAAACGCTGGCTCGCGGCAAAGGCGGCTTACTAGAGCCACAACCCGACAAACTCAGAGACGCGACGAACAGCAGCACTCCAAACACTCGACAACGCCAGTTCACGGAAAGCGAATTCATGGTTCACCCCCCGTTATTCACTGAGCGTGATGACTTCGCGGCCGTTCCGCGTCGCCAGACCACGCAGCAAAGCGGCGTTGATGTTTGTGCTGATGAAGCGCACGGCTCCATCCGCCATGGCGAAGTGCGCGCCGCCCGGATGATCGCTGCGCCACGTCTCGCGATCCGTCGTGACGTTCCCGCTGTAGCCGTTAAAGACTCCACCCGTGCCGCCCACGGCGAGTCCCGCGTACCCGCCGCCCCAACGAGCGCTTCCCCAACGGGACACTCCATTCAACGCCGGATTCCCCGAACAAGAATTGGACGCGGTCGTCCAAACATAGGTCGGATGTTGATAATTGAACTCGCCGACAAACAACGTACTTGAGGTTCCATCCTTCGCGTCCGTCAGAGTGATCGACCGGCCGTTTGTGGGGTCCATCGTGGAGTCGGGAGGAAACATGCCGTCAAAGCCGCGCGCCGTCGTGCCAGCGGAAACCGCGTAGCTCCCCGCATATCCCGGTTCGTTGCAACTGACTTCAGGAACTGCGCGAGGCAAGTTCATCGACGGGCACAGATAAACTGGCACCTTCTGATTGATGACCGCCACATTGACGGCGGAACTGTAGGACTGATTGAAGTCGTACTTTTTGATCCCCGCACCCAGGTCGATGTACGGCATGATAGCCACCAGCGCGCTGTAGAGCTTGGCGTTCGACCCGTTGGGCAGCTTGTTCGTGGTGTCGTGGTAGTTTTGCAGAGCCAACGAGATCTGCTTGATGTTGTTTTTGCACTGCGACCGCCGAGCCGCCTCGCGTGCCTGTTGCACCGCCGGCAACAACAACGCAATCAAGATCGCGATCACCGCGATCACCACCAATAATTCAATAAGCGTGAAACCACGCCGAATGGCACGAGCCATCATCCACCTCCGTTAAAACGGAACTCAAATGAGAGTCCCCGGCGACTCAATCTTGCGAACATCGCAAGCGAGGCGGAGACGAGTTGAGGTGGCTGGCTACTGAAACTTGGCTGGCTACCGAGAAATACTTATGTCGAAGAATGCACCTAGTCGATTTGCTGCTGCTATTCAGAGGACACCGATCGGAACACCCCGTCACTTCTGTAAGATCAACTTCCCATTTCGGGTAAGTTTGAGCCGATAGAGTTCGTCTCCATGACGAATGTGCAGTTCGCTCTCTCCGCACAGCGACTCGCTGGAGTCAACCTCTCGGAGGCTTGGCTTGGGTGACGCCAAGAGAGCCTTACCGCCATCAAGCGGATCGATTACTGGCTCGCCATCCATCATACACCCCCTCTGTCGAAGTTAATCGCGGCTTAATACTCACCGAGCAGTTCGTTTCCGCTGCGGGTACTCAACCCACGCCAGATCGATAAATTGACGCTGTTACTGATTGACCGCGCAGCTCCGTCCATCATCACTACGTTGACCATCGCTGGATGAAAACTGCGTGAGGTCGTTGCCGAATAGGTGACCTGCGTGATCGATCCACCTTCACGGCGAGAAATGAAGTCAATGTCGTATGTGATTCCGCCGGAGGTAAAATTCACGACCGTATTCGGAGCGAATACCGTCGTGAAACCAATGTGATTGGTTCGGCCACAGACCCATTCGGTATGCCCCGTGGTGACCAGGCTCCCCCCATAGGCCACCACAGCCGCAACAGAGGAAGGACTGGCAACACCCGCCGCTGCGGGATTGCCCCCATCGCGCAAGTGAGGCGTGTATGCCTTCACCTCGGCGAATGCCAACGTGGAACTGGTTCCATCACGAAATGCCGCAGTCTGCAAACTACTATTGGGATAAAAGGCTCCATTACCGCCTTGTTTGGTGTTGGGATCCCAGACCATCCAAGCACCGACATTAGCGGCATAGTTCAATGGATAGTGCGTAAAGCTGGGATCGCTCGGTTGTGGATCTAAACGCTCTCGATCGTTGATCTCACTTGGACAAAGGTATGTTGCGATCCGCTTGCGAGCGACGTTGCCCTGAACCGAGTACGGTTGACCCCAGTTAATTAGTTTCTGCAATTCCGCCTGCTC
>CAZILR010000240.1:0-7608 GCA_964539995.1 uncultured Planctomyces sp. | reverse complement strand
GCGACAGGGCTACTTTTCGGCGAGGCAGCGTTCGACCGCTCGCCGCAGGTCGTTCCCTTTCAGATCGACTTGTGTAATCCGACCATCTCGTCCCACTAAAAACAGCGACGGGATGGTGCGGACTTTGTATTTCTCTCTGGCTTGTCGAACTTGCTCGGCCTCGCAGACCATCCGCCACGGCAGCTTGGCCTGAGCTTGGAACGCCTCGACGGTCTCCGGCGATTCGTCCAAGCTGATGCCGAGGACTTCAAATCCCTCTTCGTGTTTGTCGGCATACAACTGCTTCAACTTCGGAAACTCTGCCAGACACGGCGGACAATTGGTGGCCCAGAAGTCGATCAGGAGCACTTTGCCTTTTGAGTCCGCGATGTTGACGGGGTCTCCTTTCAAATCCGTCAGGCGGAGTTCCGGCGCCTCTACGCCGACCAAATCCAGCTTCCGCAGCCGATTCTCACAAAACTCACCGACCTGCGGGTTCAGGCCAAAGCGATTCGACAAGGTTCGATAGATTTCCTTGGCCGTCGCGTGTTCACCCGCCAAGCCAGCCTGCGCGACGAGTTCCACCGCGAGGTCCAATGGCTCACCGGCCGCTCCGAATCGAGCGAACTGCAACGAGTCCTGATAGGCCGTGACGGCATCCTTCAGCTTTCCCGACTTGGCTAAGCCGACGCACAACACGGTCTTCGCGCCAGACTTCGCGGCCGACGAAGCCGTCCGAGTTTTCAAGCAGCGTTCCGCCAGGGGGATCGCGTCGGCTTCCAGCCCAAACCGTCGAGCCGTCTCAAAGCTCCAGACGAACGCCTCATCCAAGTCGGTCGCTTCGGGATTCTGCTCGGCGTAGTTCGCGGCATCTCGCAGCAAATCCTTTTGCCGAGCGACAATCACGTCTTGAAACGTCTTTTTGCCCTGCGGACTCGACTCCTGAGACTGCCCCGGCACGACGAGGACCATTGATGCGAGCAACGCCGTCCAAAACACCAACCGACGGGAAAGTTGTCGAAGCAGCAACATGCGAGTCTCCTCAGTGGTTTTGATCGTTCTGCCCTCATCGTTCTGCCGTCTCAGAAGGCCCGCCGAATGATGGCTAGCTGCGGGACGGAATGCGACTGCACCGCCTGAAAACCACCCCCGACGACGTCACAATCGGCCCTCGCGAACGGCCGCAACTCCCGATTTCCAAAGTTTTTTGGCCGTTGCCCCGGTTGTGTCGAATGTTTACCTTTGCCAGCCGGTTTTTAGGCGTGGATTTGTCACGCTCTCGGATTTGAATCGAAGGAGTTCTGCCATGTCGCAACCCAACGTGCCACAAGAGCCAGACAATGAGCCGAGCCGCTGGAAGAAGTTCCGAGAAATGCCCGCTTGGGGAGTCAGCCTCGGCCTGCATTCGCTGATCTTTATCTTCTTCGCCTGCTGGACGTTGCCGATCGTCCGGGAGTCGTTGGCGGAGCTGGTCGTCAGCGAGGTCGAAGAAATCCAAGAACCGGAATTCAAGTTCGATGTGGCCGCAACGGACCAAATCGGCAACGGCGGCACGGGAGACACGCTTAGTCCGTCATTGGCGGCGGCCGGAGCATCCAGTGCCTCGCCGCAAGTCGAGACGTCGAAGCGTCTGCAAGAAGAACTGGTGAAGGTCAACCTCACGCCGACCGCCACGATCGGAGACATCGCGGCCGACACGCTTAGCAAAACGGTCGAAGTTCGCGGCGGGACCGACAATCTTTCAGGAGATTTCGGTGGCCAAGGGACCGGTGGCGGAACTGGTGGCACGGCCGGAACCATCGACCGGCTGACCTTTGAGATCATGGCCTCGCTGAAAGAGAAGAAGACGCTCGTTGTTTGGCTGATGGATGAATCAACCTCGATGAAGAAACGTCGCGACGCCGTCGCCGAGCGATTCGAGAACATCTACAAGCAACTCGGCCTGCTGGACGTTGAGACCAAGAACGGCATTCTCAAATCGGCCATCGTCAGCTTCGGCAAGGATTTTCATTTCATCTCGAAGGATGCGACCGACGACGTCGATCAGCTCGTCAAGCTGGTGAAGGAGAACATCCCGGATGACGAATCCGGAAAAGAGAATGTTTTCACCGCTGTCGAAGCGGCCGTGAAGAAGTATCGCGACTACCGCAGCCGTGAGCATCGCAACTGCATCATGGTCATCGTCACCGACGAACGCGGCGATGATTTCGACAAGCTGGATCAGTGCATCCAGGCGACAGCGGCCGCCGGATTCAAAGTCTTCTGCGTCGGCAACGCCGCCCCGTTCGGGCAGGAGAAGGGCTACGTCCAATGGGTCTACGAAGACGGAGGCACAGAAGAACTGCCCGTCGATCAAGGTCCAGAAACCGTCGCGCCGGAACACGTCAATCTGCCGTTCTGGGGCGTCTCCGGCGGCGATCTGGTTCGCATGACCGCTGGCCTCGGTCCGTACGCTCTGACCCGACTCTGTGCTGAAACTCAAGGCGTGTATTTGATCGCGGAAGATACTGGCCGCGGTGTGCGGTTCGATCCCGCCGTGATGCGGAACTACCTGCCCGACTATCGGCCCATCAAGTTCTACACGAAGGATCTACAAGCCAACCGAGCCAAGATTGTGCTGGTCGATGCCGCTCGCAAGACCCTCGGTGAACGGACGCCGACTCCAGAGGTCATTTTCCGTGCCGACACTGACGCCGCACTGCGGACGGAACTCAACGAGGCTCAAAAGCCGCTGGCCGTGCTGGACTACAAGCTGAACGAGATCGTCACGCTGCTCGACCAAGGCGAGAAAGACCGCGCCAAGATCAAAGAACCCCGTTGGCAAGCCGCGTTCGACACAGCCTACGGCCGAGCACTCGCCATGCGAGTCCGCTCGTTCGGCTACAACATGATGCTGGCCCAGATGAAGGCCAACCCTAAGACCTTCGACAAGAAGGACGACAACACTTGGGAGCTGATCGCCTCTGACGAAATCTCGACCGGCGTGCAGGTCAAGAAGATGGCCGCGAAGGCTCAAGAATCACTCGAACGAGTGGTCAACCAGCACCAAGGCACCCCGTGGGCGAAGCTCGCCGAACGAGAACTCAGCAAGCCGATGGGCTGGTCGTGGAAGCCATTCCACAAAGATTACGCCGCCATCGAGCGCGCGATGGCTCAAGCCAAACGAGGCCCGCTCTTCGCCGATGAGAACGAAAAGAAGAAAGCGGAAGCCAAAAAGAAAATGATCGAGCAACGCAAGAAGCCGAATCTCTAAACGGCGGTGGCGAATCGATCACGGATTCCTGAGTATCGCGGTTTTCCCTGAGCTCAAGAACGATTTCGTGATCGCACGACATCGCCAAGAAAAAAGCCCGGCTCCTGAGAGAAGCCGGGCATCGAATGTTTGTAAAAACCGATCACTGAGAAGATGTCATTCCGCCGTCGGCGTCTTCTTCGCGGCAGCTTTGCCACTCGCTGGAGTGATCGCGTTGGAGGCGGTTGATGTGCCCGCCGTCACGGCGATCGCGTTGGTTTGCAGGATCTCGTGCGATTCGTCGTTCTGCACGAAGGCAACGATGTGGAGACGCTTCAGATCCAGCGGCTTGGCGGGGAAGTCAATCCCTTCGCTCTCTTCGTACTTCTTCAGGTAGTCGTCGAGCGATGACCGCAGGTCGGCCAGTGGGATCGATTCTTTGATCGACAGCTTGCCGTCCTTGGGTTCGACACCGCCGGGGCCGCCGACCATGCGGCGGACGATCATCTCGTGACTGCGGACTCCGTTGCGGGCGAGGAAGTGAATTTCGTCCTCGGCGATGATGACTCGCAAGCGAAGGTCTTTGGCTTCGTCGCCAAGTTGATCGAGGCCCGTGACATTCGCGACCAGTTGCAGCGTGCCATCGACAACGCGCGCGTTGACTCCGACTTGGACGGTCGCTTTGGTTTCAAGCTGCTGATTGATCAGTGTCTTCAGGCCACGATAAATGTCCGGCGAGTTCGGCAGATAACCACCGACGTTGTTGACCGGAGCGCCATTGAGCCGCACGGTCGGCGTTCCCTGACCACGGTAGTAATTCGTGAAGCGATCTTCGCTGTCGGAGTTCGTCAGCGGATCGGGGCCGGGGATGTGCTGGTGGTATCGCAAGACGATCACCTGCGTCTTCGGGTACGTCACTTCGAGTGCCCCCGTTGCGATGTCGGCTCCGACACACGGCGGGCAGGATGAGCCGGTGAACAACTCGCACAAGACGAGCTTGTTTCCGGCGGGAGATTCGGTGCTCGGCTGGTCAGCGAACGCGACCACTCGTTTGCGATACGTCTCGTCTTTGAATTCGTCGAGGCCCTCAGTCTTGCCGTGCTTGGCCTCCCAAAGTTTGGCAAGCGTCGCACTCGGCAGATCGCGTTTTGGGCCATTGGTCTTCTGCGCCCACTCGCGCTGCAAGAAGGCTTCGAGCATCGGCAGGCTGACAAGCTCGGCGTACAGCGAGATCGCCTCGTCGATTTGTTTCGCCTTCTCTTGATAACGGGCGAGACCGTACAGCACGGCCGGATCGAACGGGTTCTTGCCGCGTAGCTTCGAGAGGAAACTGAACGCCTTCTCCGCGCGATCCGCGTCGTCCGACTCGATGTACTTCAACGCCTGCACGGTGAGGATGCCTTCGCGGGCGACCTTGATTTGATCTTTGAGTTCTTTGAGCGACTCATCAGTGATCGCTTTGTCGGCGGTCGAGGCGAACTTCAACGAGAAGTCGGGATTGTACTTCGTCTGTGCCAGGACGATGGCGATGTTGCCCTGCAACGCTTGTTGCAGACGCGGCCCCCACAGGACCATCGCCTGATCGTAATCGGCGATGAGTTGCTCGATGTCTTCCGGCGCGGCGTCTTGGATCGCGGAGACCATGATGCGAGTTTCCCACGCCATCATGGCCAAGGGGCTTTGCGGACGATCGGCGACGAACTTCGCTAGTGCCTTCAACGCCGCCTTCGGATCTTGCTGGCTGAACGCCTGGCTGAGCGCGCGGGCGTCGGTCGGCTCGGGAGACACGTTGAAGTCATCCAGCGCATCGACCTTCGTCGGCAGCAAGCGTGCCGGCAGACAGTTGCCGAACAGCGCGTTGCCGTAGACGACTCCGTCTTTCAACGTCCCTTGAAAATCCAACTTCGAGCCACCGTCGATGTCGAACGTCAGGTGAATGGACTTGTTGTTGACCTCGGACGAGACCAGCTTTGACGGAGGCAGCACCTCGGTCGGAGCGGTCCACTTCGCCGTCAGCCCATTATCCGCGTCGGCACCCTTGCCGGCGGAGACCGCGACGATGCCCGTGTGAAAATCAATGAATCCCTCTGAACTGGGCCGAGTCAGCACCAGAATCCAGCGGCCCGCCAGCGATTTTCGCGCGGCACCTTCTTCGATCGGCGATTTCTTCGCCGCGTCGTCGAACGGGTTCGTATCATCGAGTCCAGCGGTGGCTTTCCCCTTGCTCGACTTGTCGGTGACGCGAGCCTTTCCCGAATCGTCATCCGTCGCATCGGGTTCGGGCGGTGTCAGCTTGAGACCGCCTGAGGCACCGCTGCCCGCTTCTGCCGTGTTATTCGCGGGGGCTTCGGGCTTTGAACAGGCCAAGCTCGAGCACACCAAAACGATCCACAATGCGTTCCGCCATCCTTGGGACATGCTTGGACCTCAATCAGAAGAGTCATGAAACCGCGGAGCAATCGGCCTCCTGCCAATCAGAAACGCTTGTCAACGAGGCTCCGCAGCGGGGCGGGATTGTAGCCATTTCAAGAAACGCCGGAAGACCGGGTTTCGGCCCAAAGAACCCGTGTAACCGTCACGACCGAAGACCTCTTGCGGCCGGCCGCCAGTGTCCGCTTTGCCGGGGAGGTCATTCCGAGCTAGATGCCTTCAGTCCGTTTTCGTGGCGGACGTGTCGTCCATGTTTCGAGAGAGCTTGCTCGTGACTCCCGCCGCCGAACCGCTGTCGCTCCGATTACCGCGAGACCTCTTGGTCTTGCAGCCGATGCAGGGGCATCTGGATGTAGAACCCGTGCTGCTCGCGCCCGGCTTGCGATGTGTGATCGGGGCCGCGGAGGGTTGCGCGGTGCGGCTCACGAAGTCGGCTCTTGTGCGAGCAGAACACTGCGTCGTCGAGGTCATCGGCCGCAAGACTCTGCTGACGGAATGGGAGCCGGGGGCAACTTGGCTCAACGACCGGCTCGTCTCCGAGCCAAGCGAATTGGTCCCCGGAGATCGCATTGCCGTCGGCCCGTTCGATTTTCGAGTGCGTCCCGCCTCGGCCGAGGAATTGCTGTACGCCAAGCTGGTCGAACGCGATTCCAGCGACTCGAACAACGCCGACGATGTCTTGCGGCTCAAGCGAGCCATCGAAAACTCGGGCCGAGACAAGTCCGTCGCCGTGATGGGAGCCAACAACGAACCTGCTCTCAACCTGTTCAGCGAACTGCTTCGCGAGACCAACGACGGATCGGACACGGACAGCCATGAACGACTGACCCAGCACATCTCGATACTGCTCGGCGACCTGCAAAGCCAGGTGCTCGCGCTGCAAGACAAAGAAGCCGAACTCAACGAGCAACTTCGGTCACAGCGAGAAGTGTCCGATCAGAGGCGGGTTGAAGCACCAGCGGATGTCCCCAAGCCCGCCGCATTGACTCTGGCCGCACTACCCGGAGCCGTCCGTCCGGAATATGAGCAAGTCTTGCAGTTGCTGAAGTCGGAACGTGATCAGCTTGACCAAGATCGTTCGCAACTGGCCGACGAACAGGCTCGGTGGCACGAGCAGCAGCGCGACTGGTCGCAGCGGCTGCAAACTCTGGAATCACAATTGGCGGAACTCGAATCTCAACGACAAGCGGTACTCGAAGAGCGCGACATCTGCCGCACTCTGGCCGCCGAAATGATGCGCGACGAAGCTCGCATGGCCGAATGGGAGGATCGACTCCGTCACGAAGAGCGGGAACTCGCCGGCCGCCGCGACGAATTCAGTCAACGGGAGCAAGAGTTTTCGGTGCGGCAAGAGATCGCCAGCACTCCGGAAGCGACTCTGCCCGAACCGACCGTCGCAATTTCTGCCGGTCCCGCTTTCGCGGTTTCCGCGCATCGGCCCGGCCAAGCACAAGCATCGGCCGAGCCTGATGTCACGGCTCATCTCGGTCGGCCGGTCCAGACGCTGCTGACCCTGGTTGCGTTCAGTTTGGCCGCCCTTTTACTGTCCGGCGGCCTCGGAGACCTCGCGGCCAACACAACCCTTGGCTGGGGAACCGCGATCATGGGAGCACTTTCGACCGTGGATTTGCTGCTCCGCCGCTGTTTTCCGACCCGCCGCTAAGAGTTTTCGGCCAAGCCAACGAGGCCGGAGAGACGCTTGAGGCACTCTTCCGCGCCCAATATACTCCGCCCCCTTCAATTCTGGCGGATCTTGTCCGATACGGTGGCTTCATGAAATTCTCCTTGGTGGATCGCATCATCGCTCTCGAAGCGGGGAAGTCGATCACGACCGTCAAGAACGTGTCGCTGGCTGAGGAATACCTTCAGGACCACTTCCCCGGATTCCCGGTTCTGCCAGGAGTGATGATGGTCGAGTCGCTGGTCCAGGCCAGCGCTTGGCTGCTGCGGCATACGGAGGATTTCCG
>CAZILR010000239.1:0-7633 GCA_964539995.1 uncultured Planctomyces sp. | reverse complement strand
TGCTGACCGCCGTGGTCGAAGATGTCGAACTTGGACGAGTCCGTGTCGAGAAATCCTGGAAGAACGCGATCCAGGACGAGCAACTGACGCTGCCCAATCTGGGTGAGACGAAGCCAGTCGCACGTCAACGGCTGCTGATTCCCGTCACCTTCTCAAACCACAAGTGGCAGGTCACACCGTCGAAACTGCCACACGAGTTGCCGCTGGTTTATCCAGCGAGTGAAGAATCTGAACGACAACTGCGGCATCTTCTGAAGCATGGCCATCTGCCGTGAAAGGCGCAAAAAGAAAGCCCGACGTCCATCGACGTCGAGCTTTTGAACGGTGGCTCAGAATGTGCGTTAGCTGCGCGGCATCGTTGCGGTGACGGACGGCTTCACGCGACGGCGAACGTCAGTCTCCAGCACGCCGAAGGCTTGCTCATGGCGTTGCAAAGCCATCGACAGCGCGCTCAGCAATCGCTTGGCGGTGTAGTGATTCATGATGATCCGCTGGCCGACATGCACGGTGACGTTGCCCTGAGCGTAGGGATTGGGGTTCATTCCCAAGTCCAAAATCAGCTCTTCCGGCGTGCTCGACACGCGGCAGAAGTTGGCGTAGCCAGCACTCAGGTTGGAATCATCCACCGTCAGTGTTTGCTGCGGAGCGGCAACGGCGGGAGCGGCAACGGCGGTTTCATCAGCTTTGTCTTTGGCCACGGAGATTCTCCTTCAGGAAATGGGATTCTGGATTCGTAAAACCATCAGCGGCGGGCTGGAAGACGCTTTCACAGACATCGACCGCCGAGAAACGGCAAGAAACGAAGTGCGGCACATTACTGACGCGCTCCGTGGCAATCAACGGCCATCTCACGGTTCCTTGGCCGGAGGCAAAAAGCCAATCGACTTGGTCGGCAGAGTTCACACAAACGACGCGGTTTGTGCTGGTTGGGCGAGTTGAAGTCCGGCCAAGTCGCCTGATCCCAAAAAGAAAAACCCGTCGAGCCGGAGGCTCAACGGGATTGAAGACAGGAAAGTTCAAGACACCGATCCTTGTTTCCGCTCAAGCGAGCCGTCTCTTCCTTGGACGGCTCTCACGCTGACCCGGTGGTTCTGACATGGCGTCCCTCCTTTTCTTTTTGAAATCATCACCCCTGAAATCAGGGGAGGGCAGACGTCGATGACCAAGATCAGTCTACTCGTGCCGAGCAGTGCGCCAAGAACTTTTTGAAGAATCTGCGAAATGATCAGGGTTGGCGAATTCTTGAAGTTGCGGTGTCTGTAGCCCGACCCCTCGTGGGGATTATTCATAACCCGAAGCGTGAGCGAGGGCGAACGCTTCCCAAGACGATGAATCACAAGCGATCTGGAGCGTTCGCCCTCGCTCATGCGTCGGGTTACGACCAGGCAGCCTGCGCCCTTGATGAGGAGGCCACGAATAATCCGGGCTAGTGCTTTGCCACAGCTAAGAATTCGGGTTGATCCCATCAGCCGCAGGGCGCTAGCCCCCGGTTGGAACCGGACGCTAGCGCGTTCCGGCTGATCCGTCGAACCCGAAAATTAAGCTTTGACAAAGCACTCGTGGGTCGGAGGATTCGATGTTTGCCCTCAGCGAACGCCGAATCTGGAATCACCCGGCCCACAAGGGGCCGGGCTACAGGTTGCCTAACTCGATGAATTCGCCATCCGTGGCGAAAGACCAGACCGCACACCGATTACCGTTAGGTCGCGTTGACCCAGGCGGGGAGCGGATTGATCGCGAAACCTTCCACGCGATCAGCGATGTCGATGAAGACGTTGACACCTGCATCGCCGCTGAGCTTGTCGGTGCCTCCCTGCCCATTGAGCGTGTCGTCGCCGTTGCCGCCAAGGCAGGTATCGTTGCCGGCTCCACCCAGCAAATTGTCGTTGCCGTCTCCGCCATAGAGCGTGTCGTTGCCGGCTCCGCCATTGATGGTGTCGTTGCCCGCGAAGCCGGAGAGACCGTCGTTGCCGATGCCTCCCAGCAACATGTCATCGCCGTTGCCGCCGTTGAGCGTGTCGTTATCGGTGCCGGTCGTGAGCGTGTCGTTGCCACCTTTCAGCGTGTCGTTGCCGTCACGTCCCTTGAGCAAATCGTTGCCGAGATCTCCCTGCAACAGGTCGTTCCCCGACCCACCGGTCAAGGTGTCGTTGCCCGCATTGCCAATCAGCGTGACATCGCCAGTAAACAAACTCGCGTCGAGCCTGTTGCCGGCGGTCCCGCCAGTGATCTGTGCGGCTTCGATGCTATTGAGCACATCAGTGCCGTTCCCGGTCAACTGCGTGTTTCTGAGCGTGAAGTGAACATTCCCGGAGTCCACGACGAGGTCCGTTCCCGAACCGCCGTCGATCGTGTCGTTGCCGGTGCCACCCACATGCGTGTCGTCGCCGTCGTCACCAAAGAGCCGGTCGCTGTCTCCCATGCCCAGCAGCGAATCGTTCCCGTTGCCGCCCGAAAGCGTGTCTTTGAGGTTGCCCCCTTTCAGCGAATCGTTGCCGTCGCCGCCAGTCAGCAGACTGGCAAAGGAGGTCGCTCCCTGCAGCGTGTCATTGCCCCCAGCTCCGTCGAGAGTCACCGCGCCCGAGAACGCGCTGGCGATGATCGTGTTGTCTCCCGCACCGCCGCTGAGGCTCGCCTTCTCAAAGCCAACCAACGAATCGGTGCCGATCCCCAGAAGCTGCGTGTTGCTCAGCGTCAAATTCGCGTCGGCCGAGTCACGCAAGAGATCGGTTCCAGCTCCCGCATCCAGCGTATCGCTACCGAGATTCCCTTCGAGCGTGTCGTTGCCACCCTGCCCCAAAACCCTGTCATTGCCGGCACCACCGACGAGCACATCATGTCCCGCTCCACCTTGGATCGAATCGTTGCCGCCGGCTCCGTCGATCGAATCGTCCTCGGAGTTTCCGTTGAGGTCGTCGTCTCCGCTACCGCCGAGCAACGTGTCGGCACCGCTGTTGCCTTGCAGGGAAACTCGGAATGTCAGCGCCGTCGCGTCCAGCAGATCATTGCCGTTGTCACCCGTGACCAGGACCGTTCCCGCGAACAGCGCATCCACGGCCGTCAACGCCAGTGAATCATCGCCGTCCGTCAATTGAATCGTCAGCGATGCTGAGGGGGCAGAGAACTCAACCGGAGTGCTGGTCGAGACGCTCGACAAACTGGAAACCCCGTCACTGGGAGTCGCATTGTCTTGCAAGGTGGCGACGTCCGATGTCGCCGCGAATTGATAAGTCCGATTCGTCACGGTCAGCAAATCGTGAATCGCCGCCGTGACCTGCTGATAGTTGATGACGGACGAGGTGGTGCCGACCTGCAGCGTGATTCTGCCGCTGGACGAATTCAGGAATGTGTGTGTGACGCTGTCGAACGTGCCGTTGCGAAGAATCAACTGATCGCCGGCACCACCGTCTCCACCGCCGTTGAAAATCATCCCGCCACCAGGGATCGGATTTCCGGCGCTGAAGTCGATGGTCACGACATCGTCGGCCGCCGTGCCGGTGATCGTCAGCGGTCCAATCGGGTCGATCGGCAGCGTGATGATGACCGTGCCCGTGTCGTTATTGGTGACATCCACATTGGGACCATTGAGCGTGATCGTGACGTTGGTGGCATCCGGCGGCAGCGGCAACTGAGTCCCTTGAGCCTCGTAAGCTCCGATGTCCGCGCGCGGCACTCCATTGAGGTCGCCGTCCACCGGCCGTGACATCAAACGCTGATCGTTGGAGGTCGATGTCGTCGGCTTGTTTCCATCGACCGCCGGGCTGCCAGACAGCAATCCGTGCGTGAACGTCGGGCCGCCGTTGTCTCGAAGCGGGCCAAGCCGGGGAGCGAAATTCAATTTATCGTCGGAAATAAATCCGGATGCCCCTGTCGTCGAGCCAATCAGATTGTAGCCCAGGCTGCTGATGACTCCGAAAATGTCCGGCGCGGAAGTTCCCGTCGAGTTGTCACCGACGATGGTCCCTCCCAAGGTCACGGTGCCGCCACTGCGATAGATGCCACCGCCGCTTGTGGCTGCGGCATTTGAGGCGATCGTGCTATCGACGATGAGTGCAGACGTGCCGATATCAATGAACAACCCACCGCCGCGGTTCGTCGCGGTGTTTCCTGAAAATGTCGTGAGCAACAGCGACGCCGAAGCGGCGCTCGAGATTCCCGAATTAAACAGACCACCGCCATCCGACGCCGAATTGCCGGAGATCGTGCTGTAATTCAGCGACAAGGTGGCCAGGTTGTAGATGCCGCCGCCAAACCCGCCGAGTCCCGTACTGTTCCCCTTCACCGTAGTCTGATTGAGCGACAACGATCCGCCGTTGCCATTCACAATCGCTCCGCCGCTAAAGCTAGAACTGTTCGTTTGGAGCACACTACCGAAGATCGTCGTCGCGCTGCCGGTGAAGATCGCGCCGCCGCCCAGCGGGCCGTTCGACGAATTGTTATTCAAATTTGAGCCGTTAATGATCAGCGCACTTCCAGCTCCGAAGCTCGCAATGGCACCGCCGCCGCCAGACGCGGTGTTGAACGCCATGACGACGTCTTGCAATGTCAGTGAGCCCATGTTGCGCAATCCGCCGCCGTCTTCCTGCGACGAGATGGCGGTTCCGCCGGAGATCCTCAAATCCGCCAGCTTGACCGGGACGCCAGCCAGAATGTCGAAGACACGGTCTTGCCCAATACCGTCGATGATGGTGGCTGCGGCTCCCGCGCCCGTCAGCGTGACACCGTCTGTGAGATCCAAATCGCCTGTGGCCGCAGCTTGTTCGGCATTGCCAACCAATGTCAGTGCAAATGTTCCGGCGGGCAATGTGATGGTGTCGCCACCAATCAACGCGTTCGATTCTTGCACCGCCGCACGGAGCGTCACGCGGCCCATCGAATCGGCTGCGATGCCGTCCCCCGGATTCGCATCCGGTGTATCGAGTGTGCTGTCCACAACGAACGCAGCCAACAAAGCGCGATCTTCTAATCGTTGAACACGACCGACGACCGTTCGCCGTCGACGAGTTTTGCAGGACCGGATTCTGATCCGGGCGAGCCAATCAATGCGCATAGCAACTCCTCAAGCACTGGAGGTTGCCCTGCCAGCGATCCACCTCGAAAGCACCGGCCCGCTGGTGTCACTTCGAAGTCCAGAGTTGGTCCGGACTCGCTCGCATGGTCCCGCCGTGAAGCGGCAGACGTTATTTCAAGGGCACATGCTACCGGTGCCGCCAGCAGGCATCCAGTCTTATTTTTCAAGCAGAAATTTCGACGAAACCTCTTGGCCTCTGAGGGGGTTCAATCGTCGTTGTTGGTCGGTCGTCACCAAAGGTAGAGTTCACTCGACTTTCGACGGCTTCGGCAAATCCCACTTCTTGCGAAAGGCCCTTCCGATGCGAACCATTCTGACGCAACTCGGTTGGCAGCGAGCATTCTGGACAATCCTCACAGGCGGTGTCGCCGTCGGAATCCTCTCGGCTGGCTTGTCGGCCGAGGAGCCAGATACCAAAGCGAAGGCCGGTCAGAAAGCGACCCTCAAAAAAGGAGCCATCGCCAGGCGACTCGCCTCCAAGAGACAAACGGAGGACAAACCGGACGCCAAAATCGTGCCAGCCGACCCGAAGACGATTGAGCCGAACGCCTCACAGCCCAGCGTCCCCGCGGACTCGAAGTCTGCCGCCGCCGAAGTGGATCGCCTCATCGAACAGCAACTTGCCGAGTCCAAAGTCAATCCGGCCGGACTCGTCAATGACGAAGACTTCCTCCGCCGAGTTCACTTCGACATTGCGGGTACGATTCCAACCGCGAAAGAAGTCACGCTGTTCGGACTCGATCCTGATCCGAACAAGCGAGCAAAGATCGTCGAGCAACTTCTCGGCACGGACGACTACGCTTTGAATTGGGCACGCTACTGGCGCGATGTGCTGTTCCTGCGAGCCACCAACGAACGTGCTCGCATCATGGCTCGGACGTTTGAAGATTGGATGACTAAACAACTCCAGGCCAACACCGGTTGGGACGACATCACTCGTTCGCTGATCACCGGTAAAGGTGAAATCTCCGAACACGGCGAAGCGGCGTTGATCTTCATCCACGAGGCCAACCCCGAAGAAATCGCCGGCGAGGTCTCACGCATCTTCCTCGGCATCCAGATGCAGTGCGCGAACTGCCACGATCATCCGACCGATAAATGGACTCGCGACCAATTCCATTCGCTGGCCGCGTTCTTTCCGCGCATCACGCTGCGACGCGAACCAGACAACCCGGCCGGTTTCACGGTCGCCTCATTTGAGGGGGGTCGCGGCCCAGGCAACCGCTTTGGCGGTGGTCCATTCCAGGACAATCCGGAACAGACGTTTGGCTTCTTTGACCGCAACAACGATGGCAAGTTGACCAAGGCTGAACTCGGCGACTCCCCCATCAGCCGCCTCTTCGACCGACTGCTGGAGAACGCCGACAAGAACCGCGACGGCGCTCTGACGTTGCAAGAGATCAAGGACATGCCGCCTCCGCCGATGCCTCCCGGCCGAGGCAAGTCGGAGCATCACATGCCCGACCTCCAGCACCCGAACGACGAGGGCAAGCTAATGACGCCGGCACTCTTCACGACCAACGTGAAAGGCCGAGTTGGCATGGAAGACGAAGACCGCCGCGAGTTGCTCGGCAAGTGGATTACATCGCCGAACAACTCTTGGTTCGCGAAGTCACTGGTCAATCGCGTCTGGGGCGAACTGCTCGGCGAGGGCTTCTACATGCCGATCGACGACATGGGGCCAGAACGCAAGCCGCGCATGGTCGCCGCTCTCGATTATCTCGCCGCCGAATTCGTGAAGCGCGGCCATGACCTGAAGTGGCTGCTTCGTACGATCACCGCGACGAACGCCTACCAACGCCAAATCCGCCACAACGATCCGACCGAGAATCCGGTCCCGTTCGCTTCAGCGATTCCGGTACGGTTGCGATCCGATCAGATCTTCAACGCGATCATCAAAGTGCTCGGAGTCGATGAAGGCTCGCGAGCCGCAGGAGCAGGCCCAATCCAGGCTCGGTTCCGCCGCGATCCACGATCACAATTCGAGGAGAAGTTCGGTTACGACCCATCCACCCCGCAGGACGAATTGCTCGGCAATGTGCCGCAGGCTCTCACTCTGATGAACTTCCCGCCGCTGGCCAACGCTCTGCGAGCCGACGGCAACACGCGACTCGGCCAAATCCTGTCGAACAATAAGAACGACCAAGATGCGATCGCCGAGTTGTACCTGTCCTTCCTCTCTCGCGACCCCTCGAAGAAAGAGTTGTCCATCGCGACCGAATATCTCGCCAAAGTCGGCAACCGCCGCGAAGCCTTTGAAGACCTCGCCTGGAGCTTGTTGAACTCCAGCGAGTTCATCTCGAAACGATAACCTCAGACCCCACCGGGCTTGTCCCGGTGGGGAATGCTCTAATTCAGGAACCAATCATGCTCAGCCATCACGAACAAGTTCGCGACACGTCGCGCGGTCTCAGCCGTCGTGGGTTCTTGCACACGGTCACGGCCGGCGCAGCCGCCGTCGGCACACTCAACTTGCGGGACTTGATGAGCCTGCAAGCCGCCGAACTCAAAAAGCAGGGCAAGTCGATGATCCTGCTCTGGATGGCTGGCGGCATGGCGGCA
>CAZILR010000238.1:3422-7659 GCA_964539995.1 uncultured Planctomyces sp. | reverse complement strand
GACTTGAAGCCCCTGAAACTCGTTGAGCCAACCGCGCCGCGAAAGGGGCAGTTCGTCATCTCGCTGGGCAATCCCTACGCGATCGCACGCGACGGCTCGGCCAGTGCGAGTTGGGGCATCATCAGCAACATCTCGCGATTCCCGGCTCCGGCCGAGACGGACAAGTCCGACGTCCCACCCGCACGGCGTGACACGTCGATCCATCATCTCGGTACGCTGCTGCACATCGACACGCGGCTGAACCTCGGCGGCAGCGGCGGAGCACTCTTGAATCTGCGCGGTGAACTGATCGGCCTGACGACCTCACTGGCCGCGATCGAGGGCTACGAGAAATCGGTCGGCTTCGCGATCCCGATCGACGCGAACCTGCGTCGCGTTGTCGAGTCACTCTCGAAAGGGCTGGAAGTCGAGTACGGCTTCCTCGGCCTGCAACCGGATGATGTGTTGCTCGCCGCGCTGCGTGATCTGTCGCCGCGCATCAAACAGCCGACTGCCGCGCGCGTGCTGATGGTCTTCGCCGATTCCCCCGCAGCACTCGCGGGCCTGCGCCGAGACGACATCATTCTCGCGGTGAATCGGAAACCAATCTTCGGCAAACTCGACTTGCTGCGCGAGGTTGGCCTGCTTGGCCCCGGCGTCTTCGCCGAACTGACTGTCTGGCGCGCCGCCGAACGCCGCGAACTGCGAACGCAAGCCGAACTCGGCAAGTGGCCTCTCTCCGATGAGGAGACCCTCATCGCCACTGAGCAGCGCCACCCCGAATGGCGCGGCTTGCGAGTCGATTACCCCACCTCACGCGCCAAATACATGAACTGGCCGGAGCAGCGTTACCCGTCCGCAGTCGTCGTGACCTCGGTCGTTCCGCAATCGAGCGCGGCCGACGGCAACCTGCAAGAAGGGGACTTCATCACCCACGTCGAACAGCAACCAATCCACACTCCCGCCGAATTCCACGCCGTTGTCAGCAAGCTCGACAAGCCGAGCGTCGTCGTCAAAACACTCGACGGCCGCCGGATGTCGCTGCGCAAGTAGCCGCCCTCTTCAGCGCCGCACGTCGAGAGAGTCTTGACTCGTTTTGATTTCGCACCTTACCGCCGCTGGCTGCACAAGCAAAGGTCGTGACGACCATCGTCGAATTGGAAAGTGCAGTTGAGTCGCTCGAATCCCTCTACCAGCGCAAGCTCGCCGCGCTCGACGAGTTGAAAAAGTCGCTGCTGCACCGAGCCTTCAGCGGGCAACTGTGACCGACCTGCCATCCCCCAACCATCCGTGCCCTCCGTGAAATCCGAGGTCCAAAACCATGTCCGAACTCATTCACAAAGAACTCAGCGAGTCCATCATCGGAGCGGCGATGAAGGTGCTCAACACGCTGCGGCCCGGCCTGGATGAGAAGCTCTACGAGAATGCCTTGGTCATCGAACTCCGAAAACGCGGACATCGCGTTGAGCAGCAACGGCAATTTCCCGTCCATTACGACGACCAGTTGATCGGCACGCTGATCCCGGACCTCATTGTGAATGAACTGGTGATCGTCGATCCCAAAGTCGTGACCGCGTTCAATGACACGCATTTGGCACAGATGCTGGGCTATTTGAATATCACGCAGTTGAATTTGGCTCTGTTGATCAACTTCAAGTTTGCGAAGCTGGATTGGAAACGGGTGGTGAGATGAAGTTTGGACCACGGATTTCACGGAGGGCACGGATGATGGGATTGAGGGTGCCATGAACGAAGCTGAGACTCGTGCGGAATTGATTGACCCTGCTTTGGCGGCTGCTGGCTGGAGTGTCGTTGAAGGGAGTCGCGTCCGTCGCGAGTTTCCCATCACGCTCGGACGGCTGGAAGGCTATGGCCGGCGCGGCAAATCGCTCACGGCCGACTACGTTCTCGAATATCGCAACACCAAATTGGCGGTCGTTGAAGCCAAGCGAAACTCCCGCCGCTGCTGAAGCTCAAATACAACAACGCGCTCGCCGACGCGATGGCCGACCTCGGCCAGCCCGAACAAATCCGCAGCGTCTTTGTCGGATTCCAGAAGTATCTGTATCAGCAGACCGTGTCGTAGAGAGCCAACTGGCTCGGAATCGGCGACGCTCAATCTTCACGCGGCTTGTGTAACGAGCATTCCAGAATGGCCCACGACTTACCGAGTCGCGCTCGACAGGAAGCTGAACAGGCCCTTTTTGGCCTTCGCGGGTTCGCCGGGCTTCTTGTCCTCTTCTTCGACTCTCGGATCGAGCTGTAGAGCGAGCTGTTCGATCGCTTTGGTGATGCGTGATTTGGGAGCGTGCTGCAACAGCGGCACTCCGTTGTTGCGTGACTCAACCATCGAGACGTAATCGTTCGGCAGTTGGAAATAGATTTCCCGACCGATCGTTTCGAGAGCCTTGTTCAGGCTGATGCTCGCGTCCTGAAGGCCGATGCGGTTGACGATGATCTTCATCTTTTCGGTCAGCCCCGGACGCTGATCGAAGAACTGCATCAGACGCACCACGTTTCGCAGGCACGGCAGATCGAGCTGCGTGACCAGCAACACGCTGTCCGAGGCTTCCATCGCGGCGAGATCCAACGCGCTGAAGCTCTTGCTGACGTCCAGAATCAGGTGTGTGAAGGTGGACTTCAGCAGTTGAAGGACTCGGCGAAGTTCGTCGGGAGTGATTGTCGGCCGATCATCCATCTGCACGGGCCGAGGCAACAAATACGCGCCGCTGGAGTGTTTCGTCAGCGAGCGTTTCAGGAGCGAGTAATCCAGGCGGTTGATGTTGTCGGCGACGTCTTGAATCGTGTAATCCGGGATGATGTCCAGCCAGACGTCGGCGTCGCCCAACGCCAAATCGAGGTCAATGATTCCGACGTTGTTGCGTGGATTTTGCGCGAGCATACAGGCGAGATTGACCGCGATCGCCGTGCAACCGACACCGCCGCAGACTCCCGCGATCGTGAGCACTTGCGAGGCTTTCGCACGGCTGCCTTCTTCGGTGCGGCTGTTCTGTGTTTGGGTGATGCGGTCCAGCGCGGGCAAAAAATCGTCGAGCCGCAAGGGTTGGCTCAGAAATTCTCGCGCGCCGTTGCGCATGGCCCGCAAGATCAGGCTTCCTTCTTGCGATCCGCTAATGACCAGCGCGGCACAGTTCGGCAGGTTCGCAGAAACCTGTGCCACCAAATCCAGCCCTTTGTCCGGATTCGAGTCGATCGCGATCAGCGCGATGTCCGGCTGAGTCTGCGAGACGACATCAAAGAAATAGTCGTAGCTGGAGCATTCCGCTTCCAGCCAGACGGCATCGATGCCCAACAACAAGTTTTTCAAAGACGCGCGGCTGGAATCCTTCGGGTCAACCAGTGCGAGTCGGACGACGTTCATGGCGGCGGGTCACTTGTGATCGAGGAATTTGTCAATCCGTACCGCGCTCGTCAGGAAGCGGCCACGATCGTTCGTCTCGGCCAATCCCTGACGGTCGTGGTACGGCTTCAACGCGCGGGCGGCTCAATGAAGCCTGGTTTTTTACCGCGTGTCGAATTCGTGCTGGTGTTCGAGTTGCTGGTCTCTGTCCCGTTCGGAATGCTGTTGCGATTGCTTGCGGCCGCCGTGCTGCTGGAACGGCTGGGTGTGGAGGCTGCGGCACGAGTGCTCGGCTGCGGAGCGGGAGCGCGAGTCGCCTCGCGAGGACGTGCCTTCGGAGCTTCTTCCTTGTGCCCCACTTGTTTCACGCCGGAATTGCTCTTCTGCTTGGCGGCCATTTGAGCCGCAAAGCGACGAGCCTTCTCTGTTGTCTCGGAATCGTTCGGGGCCGGTGGGGCGAGCAGTTCTTTGCGCTCCGCAGGCTCCGACGCCGGGACTGGCGTGGGGTTCGACGAGTGACCGAGCGGTTGCTTCAGGCCGGGCACGATGAGCGGTCCCGCTTGGCCGGGAGGACAGTTCGCGCACCGTTCGCCGTACTTGGGGACTTCCAGCAGACCGTAACCCATCAACTCGCGATCCGTCGGAGAGTCCGTGAATTGTCCCGGACCACCCGCGGGAACTTGTCCGTCATCCAGCGGAGCGACCAGTTCGGGAGTGACGGTGATCACCACTTCGGTTTCGGAGTCTTCGTTGCGTTTGCGGCTGAACGCGGCTCCGACATACGGCAGTTCGCCGAGAAACGGCACCTTGTTTGAGATGGCCGTCTGACGTTTCGAGATGAGTCCCGCGAGCATCAGCGTCTGGAAATCCGCTGTCGTCAGTCCCAGCGCCCGCGCA
>CAZILR010000238.1:0-3412 GCA_964539995.1 uncultured Planctomyces sp. | reverse complement strand
ATCAGCGTCTGGCCGAACTTCATTTCGACTTGCGTGTTGACTCGGCGAACCGTCAGTCCGGGCACGGTCGTGCCGCCGATCGTCACCGAGTTGGCGAAATCGCGTTCGCTGACTTCGGGCTGCAAATCCAGCCGCAAAGCTCCGCCGCCCAGCACGAACGGAACCGCCTCCAAACGCACTCCGAATTCGCGCCACTGGATGCTGACCGTTCCGAGACTCTGCGGGACGATGATCGGAAATTCGCCGCCAGAGAGCATCGTCGCCGGTCGTCCGTTGGTCGCGACCATTTCTGGCTCGGCAAGAATTTTCAGCAACGCCTCGTCGTGCAGAGCTGAGATGTAGGAATTGAAGATGCTGTTGTTTCCCACGATGCCGAACGATCCCGTCAGATCCCGGCTGACACTCGTGAAACTCGGGGGCGAATAAATCACCTCGCCAAGCGTGTTCAATGCTCCGGGGGCGCTGTTGACGTAGCCGTTCCGCGACAGGTAGGTGAAGTTCATGCCCAGTTCGCGGATGAGCGACCGCTGCGCCTCCATGACTTTGACCTTGAGCAGCACTTGCTGCACACCGCCGACTTTCATCTGGTTCAGCACTTTGGGGTAGAACTGCTCGGCGATTTCCGTGATCTGCGTGATGTGCTCGGGATTCGTGACCCAGCCGCGCAACGCGACGGCCTCTTGCACTTTGAACGCTTCGATCGAGCAATTCGGGAACTTGCGGTCGATGATCGTCTGCAACGTGCGAGCGTCCCCTTTGACGAAGACCTCCACCGTGAAGTTGGTTTCCGCCTCGTCTGTGATGATGAAGCTGGTGACACCCTGCAACTCGCCGGAGACGCTGATGCGGTTTGGGGTCAGTGCCGTGACACTCAAGACCAGCGGATCAAAACCGTTGACACGGATGATGCGCTTCTTGGTCTCAAAGACCTTCGTGGACTTCTCGATCATCTCGATCGGTGTTCGAGCCGCCGTGACCGGAACAACAACTTCGTTGATGTTGGCGGGCGGCGGCGCAGCCGGCTGAGGCTGGGCGTGGAGCGTTCCACAAAGCAACAGACTGTTCGTCAGCAACGCGAACAGCGTCCAGGCAACTTGACCCGATTGATGAAACCTGCGCATCCCTGCACCTCACATCCCTGTGTCCGCATTTGGAGTGCGGCGATTGTTCGCCACTTTCCTTTGCGGCGGAGCCGCCTTCTTTTGCCCCCACGTTTTCAATCACTCTCCAAAAGAAAGCGGCTCCGCCGCGATCCAAAGCGGAGAAGAATCTCCGCACTCCAAAGTTAGGTTCCCTGCGCACTATCGAGGGTCACTGGTTCCGTCTCCGGAAGTTCCACTTCTTCAATCCGCCGCTCTGAGCCGGCGATGATTTCGATTTTCCATGTCTTATCTTTGCTGACCGGAGCCACGATCGGAGCCGGCTGAGCGATTTCCACCGGAGTCTTTTCTTCCTGTTCTTCTCCTTCTGAATCATCGTTTCGCGCATAGGCATGTTCAGCTTGAGACGGGTCGAACAAGTCTTTCAGTTCGACGTGCGTGTCATCATTCATGCCTCGCAATGTCAGATGTAATTTTCCTCCACTCATGTCACCGGCCAGCTTCAACAGCCGAGCCTGTTCGTTGGTCACCAGCAGCGACACATTTTTCGACGCCACCGCTTTCTGATCGCCCGAGCGAGCGAGCAGACTGCCATCCGTCACGCCGTCAATTGCGAAGATCTCCACACTCTCCAATACGGTTTTGACCTCCATGCCAATTCCACCGACGTCTCGATTCACCGTCGCTGGTTTGTAAGTGACAAGCACATCCACTCGGTCGCCAGGTTGCATCAAGCCGATGCCAGTCATCGTGCTGTCGATCGGCACCGATGCGATGCACTTGCCCTTCGGAACGAGACTCGATGCGCTCCGCGATCCTTTCTTGTCGAGCTTGGCAACCAGAACGAGATCACCAGGGAAGGCTCGCACCTTCAATGTCCGTTCCTGGAACTGCTCTTTCTGGGTCACCGCCCCTTCCGGGATGTTGCCCGCCGGCCACTCCTTGAATTCCACGTTGTTGTCATCGAGTGGCTGTCCCGGAAGGATTTCCGCCTTCGCGAACAGCACTCGACTGGTTTCTGTGTTCCCGTCGCTTTGCTTCGACAGAACTTGTTGAACTCCCATCATGGCCACCAATCCGCACATCGCGGCGACAGCCAACAAAGCCAATGTCTTCGGTCGCATGGGACACCATGCCTTCCTTCGTATGATCGGCACCGTCTAGGCAAACTCTTCAGCCTATAACGCCTTTGCCGATGGCGGGGACTCTCGGAATCAGAGGAAACGTCTTCACGATTCGTACCGCGCAAACCGAAGGGGGCCGCTGGGCCCCCGACGATCTGCGAATTCTGCCGGTCAGATCAACATGCCGTCGTACAGGAAGACAGCGATGGCTCCGAAGCAAATCGGGATGCCGTAGGGGAGCAACCGCATCGTCGGCTTGCGTTCCGCCGCGATCTCGGCCACGCCGCTGACCCCCAGCTTTTTCATGTCCCGCCATTCGTTGAGGATGACCAGGAAGTTCGTCGAGTGACGCTTCCAGTCCTTTTGCATGGCGACCATCACCACGGCCATGACCGCGCCGATGATGGCTGTCGCGACGAAGACTTCGGTGATCACCACCGGGCCGAGCCAGGCACCGATGCCGGCCATCAGTTTTACGTCGCCGGCACCCATGCCGCCGAGCATCCACAGCCAGAACAGGGTCGCCAGACCCACGACCGTGCCGAGCAACGCTCCGGCGAGGCCGCTATTCCAGCCGCCCCAGCCGCCGGCGATCAGGTTGTAGACCAAGCCGGTCATCACCATTGGGAAGGTGATCCAGTTCGGCACGCGCAGCTCTTTGCCGTCGATCCACGCCGCGACAATCAAGACGATCGTCACGAGTTTGACATGCCAGTGATTCAGTAACAGTTCTTGCCAGTCCATGTTTCAGGGCCTTTCGTGTGAGGCTTCGATTCGAGGGGATTGATCGACTGTGCTCGGCCACGACTCGTTCGCGGTTGATCGGCACCACGTCGCACACAGGCTTGGGGAGCGACACGTCTACCGGGCCGACAGGAACAGCCAACTGCACGTCGAGGCCATTGCGACCAGCGATGCGGTCAACAGCTCCACGAGTTGCACCATTTCCAGATTCATCCACGAGAAAAACATGACGCACACACCTTGCTTCAAACAGCCGAGCCGCCTCGACCGGGCATCCCCGGCGAGGCAGTCGGCAAACAAAAGGATTCAGGGCGAATGCCCTTGTCTCATTACGGCAGAGCGGTCTTGGTCGCATCGAACGAAGCATTCACCTTCGTTCCAACGGCGGTGATCGTGGTGATGCAGGCCAAAACGATAAGGGCCAACATCACGGCGTATTCGACA
>CAZILR010000237.1:2074-7663 GCA_964539995.1 uncultured Planctomyces sp. | reverse complement strand
ACTACCCCGACGCCGACAAGTGCTACTACGAGATTGCCTTCGCCAACCTCGAACTCAAGAAAGAGAAGGAAGCCGCCGACGCACTCCGTTCACTCGCGACCAAGCTACCCAACAGTCCGCTCGCCGCCGAATCCTGGTTCCGAGTCGGCGAGTTCCACGAGTCTCAAAAACAACCGACGGAAGCCATCCAAGCCTTCACCGCCGGCCTCGCCGCTGCGAAGACGCCCGAACTGCGCGAACGGCTGCACTACAAACTCGGCTGGGTCCAACACGATCAAAAACAATTCCCCGCTGCGCTGACAACCTTCCAGAACCAGATCAAAGAATTCCCACAGGGTGCGCTGTCAGGCGATGCGAACTTTCTGGCCGGCGAATGCCAATTCCGCCAAGACAAATTCGCCGAAGCGCTACCGCTCTACGCCGCCGTCATCGCCGCCAAGAGCGAGCGCTTCCACGCGAAAGCGCTCTACCGTAGTGGCACATGCACCACGCAACTCAAACAATGGCCCCAGGCCCAACAACACTTCACCGTGCTGATCCAAACCTTCCCGAAGTTTGAGCAACTCCACGAAGCCCGCTTCGGCCTCGGCTTCGCGCAGCAGAGCCAAAATCAATTCGACGCTGCTAAGGCGACCTACTTGCTCGTCACGAAAGAGACTCGCACCGAAACGGCGGCCAAGGCTCGCTTCATGATGGGCCAATGCGCGCTCGCCGCGAAGAACAACGCCGAGGCAACCGAGCATTTCCTGGAAACGGCGTTCGGATACCCCTACGAGGAATGGCAATGCCAGAGCCACTTCGAGGCCGGCAAATGCTTCATCGAACTCAAGGACACCGACAAGGCCCGCGAGTCTCTCGAAACCGTGGCAAAACGCTTTCCAAACCACGCTCGGGCGAAAGACGCGACGACGCTACTCGCCGGCCTGAAGTAGTCCATTCACGCAATTCCCTCTCGTCAGCGAACGGTCAAACTTGCGACCTGTTGTCGCGCGACTATACTCCGTCTCCTCATCGCGTCGGACGACGATCCACAGATCGTCGATCGACGCAAATCACTGCCGAGCGAGTGGTGGAATTAGCAGACAAGCAAGGTAAGTAAACTCAGTCAGAACAAAGATTTGCGGTCGTGGCGAAATTGGCAGACGCACTAGCTTGAGGTGCTAGCGCCCGCAAGGGCATGTAGGTTCAAATCCTATCGACCGCATTCCAAACAACCCATCAGACTGATGGGGCCAGAGGGGTGGCTCAACCCTCGGGCAGATTCGATTCCTGTCTTGCTCACTGTTGAGGAAAGGACTTATGTCGCTGAGACGTAAGTCCTTTTTTCGTGGAAACCTGCGACGTACAAAGATCTCCTCGCCGCGACAGAATCGTTCGATCACATTGTACCGCTCGAACGACACGCATTTCCTCGAACCGATCTGAAAGGTCGAACGGCAAGGTGAGCGCCCGACCAAACTCGGTTGTCGATTTGTGTTGAAGATCGGCCTGTGGAGAAATCATGCGAAAACTCTCATTGGGATTCCTGCTTCTCGCGTTCTTCTCTGTTAGTGGCCTCAAAGCCGAGCCGGCATCGAGTTCTTCGCTGATTGCGAACGGTGATTTTGAGGCTGACGCGAATTCCGATCAGTGGCCGGATGGCTGGGCGGCTGCCAAAAGCGGCGTGACCTGGCGAGCGGAAGAGGGGAATCATTTCTTGCGGCTGGTTTCCGAAAAGCCGGGCGAGACGGTCCTGCTCTTTCATGCGGTGAAGTTGCCGGAAGGCTGCCAGGCGCTCACGCTGAGCTGGCGGATGCGCTGCTCGGATTTGAAGCCGGGGAAACAACCGTGGTTCGATGCGCGAATTTTGTTGGACTTCAAGGACGCGACCGGCAGCAAGCTCAGTGGCGGGCCATCGGCTCCGTACACGCGCAAGAACACCGATGGTTGGGTCGAGCGCAGCGTCAGTTTCCTCGTGCCCGATGGTGCGCGGACATTGGAGTTCATGCCTTCGTTGTTTCAGGTGGAACGCGGCACGCTGGATCTCGATGACGTGGTGCTGAAGCTGACCGATCCGATTCCTTTGCAAGAGGCGGCAAAGGTCGCGGCAGCGGCAGTTCAAGAAAAACAGCGGAAGGCGGCAGCCACTCGGCGAGCGAAAGCGGATGCCGCTTTGAAGAAAGAGGGATCGCTCATCTCCAACGGCAACTTTGAATCCGACAAGAAGTCTGCTGGCTGGCCTGATGACTGGGGGCGACTCAAGTCGGGCGGCCGTTGGGAATCGGAGGAGGGCAACCATTTCTTACGACTGATCGCCGAACAGCCGGGGCAAACGATTTTGCTGTATCGGGCCGTCGATCTCTCGACGGACGTCGAGGCGTTGGAGTTGTCTTGGCGACAGCGCATCAGTGATTTGAAACCCGGCAAAGAACCGTACTTCGACGCGCGCTTCATGCTGGAGTTCAAGGATGAGGCGGGAAAAAAACTCTCACAGAAGCCGTCGCCGCCGTACTCGCGCAGCAACACGAACGGTTGGGTCGAGCGGCGTATTCCGTTTCTCGTGCCGCCAGAAGCACTCACGTTGGAGTTCATGCCGGCGCTGTTTCAAGTCGAGCGTGGCACATTCGATCTGGATGACATCGCGCTGAAGCCGATCGACGCGGCTCCGCTGGTGGCTGCGGCGAAGGCGGCCGCGGAAGAATTGAAGCTGGCCACAGTCGCACCGGAAGCGCCGCAACGTGCGAAGTGGCCGCCGGAATTACACGTCGTCGGCAATCAGATCGTGACCCCCGATGACAAGCCGGTCTGGCTGCAAGGGGTCAACATCGTCAGTCTCGAATGGTCCGTCGGTGGCGAGCGTGTGATGAAGTCCGCGCTGGTCGCCGTCGAAGACTGGAGGGCCAACGCGATTCGGTTGCCGGTCAAAGAGGAGTATTGGTTTGGAAAAGCGGCCGGCCAGAAGGATGGCGGCGCGGCTTATCGACAGCTCGTCGATCATGTCGTCACGCTGGTTGCCAATCGCGGTGCGTATGTGGTGCTCGACCTGCATCGCTTCCGTGCTCCGAAAGATGAGCACGTCGTGTTCTGGAGAGATGCGGCGAAGACCTACAAAAACCATCCGGCGGTCTTGTTTGATCTCTTCAATGAACCGCATGGTGTCTCGTGGGAGGTCTGGCGCAACGGAGGCTTCGTCGCCGAGAAAACTCAACCTGCGAACGCCGACGAGAACGCCTTCCTCACGCCCGAAGAAAAGGCGAACGCCGCGAAGGGTTTTCAATCACCCGGAATGCAGCGATTGGTCGAGACGGTGCGCGAAACCGGTGCTCGTAACATCGTCATCGCGGGGGGATTGGATTGGGCTTACGACCTTTCCGGAATCGCCAACGGTTTCGCGCTGACAGAACCAGGAGGCAACGGCGTCGTCTATTCCACGCACATTTATCCGTGGAAGCGCGACTGGGCGGGCAAGGTACTGCTCATCGCCGACAAGCATCCGATCTTCGTTGGCGAGGTCGGTGCTGACATCAAGAAAATGTCCTTCATCCCGGCCGAGGCCCAGGAGGATGCGGCGACCTGGGTGCCAGAAATGCTGGGGCTGATCCAGAAGCACAAGCTCCACTGGACCGGATTCTCATTTCATCCGAAAGCCTCGCCAGTGATGATCAACGGCTGGGATTACGCGCCGACTCCCGTCTGGGGCCAGCCTGCCAAGGACGCGATCTCCGGCAAGCGGTTTGAGTTGCAGAGACTACGCTGAGCCGCCTGCTGTCATTCCATGACGTCACGATCCACGTTGGAAACCGCGAGTTTTCCGGACGAATTCGATCTCAGATCTCATGTTGCCCCGTCTGTGAAGAGCGAACTAGCATTCTGCTCCTTCCTCCCAAATTTTCCTGCCTGTCTCTCCCTCTCTTCCCTTTTCCACTTCACCCCCTCGACCTGACCCATGAGTAGTGGGCGATCACGTTTGGTGTTCCGCCTTGCCTGGAGCCTTGCGCTATCGCTGGGCTGCTGGGGCTGTGTTCATTTTCCGGATTCGTCTGCCGATGGATGGGGCGAACAGACGCCGAAGGGATCGACAGCGACACCGCTGCCATCTGTCGGGACTGCCGTTGCGACTCAGCCGCCAGGCATGGCTGGTGCGGGAACGGAATCTTGGGCGGGATTAACCGCTGCTGGACCTCCAGTTGCCGGTTCGACAACTTTGAACCTCGCGACAGCACCACGGCGGCCGTTGCCGCTGCAGCAGGCGGTGCTGATGGGGCTGCAACGATCGGAAGTGATCCGCACGTTGAGCGGTTCCGTGCGCATCGAACCGATCACGACGCTGGATCCCGCGATCGCCGACGCCGAGTTGCGCAAAGAGTCGGCGCGGTTCGATCCCAAAGCGTCAGCGGCGTATTTCGGGAGTCAGATCAATCAGCCGCCAGACTCGTTCTTCGGACCGGGTCTCGAAACAAATACAAGACGTGATGAAGCCAACTTCGCCGCCGGCCTCGAAAAGCTGTGGCCGTGGGGCACGACGACACGTCTCACCTACGACCCGTCACTGGGCTATTTGTTCTTCCCGCAGGGAACATCGAGTGGCTTCAACCCGGCATACACAACGGCCACAGTGTTTGAATTGCGGCAGCCGTTGCTACGGGCCGGCGGTTGGAAGGTGAATGCCGCTCCGATTCAAATCGCAGCCGCACGAGCCGATCAAACGCAGTGGGAGGTGACTCAAGTCACCATCGCACAACTGCGCAGCATCACGGAGGCGTATTGGAGATTGCACGCCGCGATGATCGCGTTGCAGTCGGTCGAATCGGTGCTCCCACTGGCCGAAGAAGTCGTGCGCATTGAGCAACTCCGGTTGGAGTCTCAGCGGTCGATCTACATGGACGTCGCGCGGGCGAGTGTGAATGTCGAAAATCTCAAGCGGCAGCGTAGCCAAGCGCAGCTCAACGTCACCGAACGCGAGTACGACTTGCGGCAGTTACTCGGCCTGCCGACGTATGACGGCACGTTGCTCACGCCCATCGACACGCCCAGCCAGCTCAAAGCAAACCTCGATGTCGGTACTCTGGTGCAAACGGCCTACACGCGGCGGCCCGACTTGAACCGCCGACGCTCGCGTCGTCAGGAGCAAGAATGGCGATTAGTCGCCGCGCAAAATGGAAAGCTGCCGCAGCTTGATCTGCGCGCGCTGTACCGGACCAGCGGGTTGGAATCGCGACTGGATGACTCGCTGAATCAAATGGCGGAGTTCAACTACACCGACTGGACGCTGGGGCTGGAGTTCTCAGTCCCCCTGGGCAATCGCCGAGCGAAAGCCGACGTCGAATCCGCGCAGTTGCAATTGATGCGCGAGTTGGCTTTGCTGCGCGGTTTTGAAGAACAAGTCGTTTTCGAGTTCGCCGACTTGATTGCGGAACTGCAAACAACCTGGGAACGCTACGAGAGTGCGATGCGGCAAATGCAGTACACGCAAGAGTGGCTGCGGTTGGCTCGCATCCGCTTTTCCAGTCCTCCGGCCGCGAATCGCGGTGACGATTGGCTACTGCTGGCGTTGTACGACTATCAGGTCGCGATGCAGTCCTACATCACCGCATCCACCACCGCCAGCGA
>CAZILR010000237.1:0-1974 GCA_964539995.1 uncultured Planctomyces sp. | reverse complement strand
TTTGACAACATGACGGCTCCGAGCGTGCGATGGCCGCGGAAGATGCGGCCGAAGCCGGTCATGCCGGAGCGGAGCCGGCCGTCTTGGTTGTTGAGCTCGCAATGCACGACCAAGACGTTGCGCTGCTTCGACGACAAGACGGTGGCGGCGGTCGCAATGTGCTCGACGGTGGCTTCGAAGGTGTCGAACGGCAGAGCACGCGCCTTCAAAATCACCTGCTGGCCGGAAGAAACTCCGAGCACATCATCCTCGCCGACCGCGATTTCGACGCGAGAGGTCGATGCGTTTTCGATGACGCAAATCGTCAAGCCTTGAGTTGCCAACTGGCCGATCTTTTCGTGCATGCGTGGCGTCGCCACGACTCCGTTGACGGACGAGCGGACGATGAGCTTTTCAATCTGCGAGTTGAGGAATCGCAGTTGTTCTTGCAGTTGGTCTTGGCGAGCCTCTTCGGCGGCGATCTCTTCGGGGCGTGTGCCGGCTTGCAGCAAATCCAACAGGCTTTCGGCATCGGCAAGTTCTTGTTCGCGGCGGGAGATTTCAGCTTCGACGTTGCGCAGGCCGTTCGCCTCTTTGACGCGGCGTTCGGCTTCAGCCTCGGCGATTTGCGAGCTGAGCAGTGAGAGCTGTACTTGTTCGGACTTCAGTTGCACTCCGGCGAGAGCCTTCAAGCGAAACAGTTTTTCGGATTCGGCGTAGTTTTGTTTCGCGAACTCCCATTGAGTCTTCGTGCGTTCGATGCGTTGGTCGATGGCCTGTAGCTCTTGCTTGTAGGCTTCGCGAGCGCGTTCGAGTTCCTGATGGCCGAGCTTCACCCATGTCCGTAGCCGCGCCACTTTGTCGCGCGCGGCGGTGAGCTGTTCCGGCCGAGGACCGAGTCGCAGCTTGGCGAGATTCGCCTCGACGCCGCGCAGTTCGGCTTCCTTGGTCGAGATTTGCGTCTCCAAGTCGGGCGACTTGAGCTGCACCAGCGGGTCTCCCTTTTTGACGCGGCTCCCCTCTTCAATCAGGATGCGACTGATGAATCCGGTGACCGGTGCATGGATTTCGTGGCGGTCGCCGGGCCGCACCTCGAAGTCGCCGGTGGCGTAGTGCTTCACCGGCACGATGAACAGCACGGCGGGAATCGCCGCCGCTCCCGCCAACCACGCGAACGTCCGCTTGTGTCGTGTCTTGATCATGGCCATGAACTCGCTTTTGAAAAAACCTCGAAACACTCGCTTGAACGCGATCACCATCAGCAGGCTCGTGGAGACCACCCCCAACGTGCCGAACTCGTTGCTGACGTACTTGAGCATCCGCAGAAACACGACATCCAAAAAACCGATGGCGAACGTCCATGCCATCGCCCCGTACCAGAACAGCAAGCGGCCGCGCGATTCCGGCTTCGGTCGATCTGCCCCCCATAACCAGCATCGCAGGTGAGCCATCAAGTATTCCTGCGATCGCTTCCGCAGGTTCGGCAGGCTGAGCCAATCGCTGAGAAGGTAGTAGCCATCCAATCGCAGCAGCGGATTGAAGTTGATGGCCCCGCGCGCACCACAGACAGTCAGCACCACGAACGCCAGATAGTTGATGAGGCAATCGGGCACAGTGACACGCCAGACAAAGACGGCCAGCGCCCACGAGCAGAGATCGCAGTATCCACCCGCCGCCGTAATCAGCAGCCGTTTGGACTTCTGCGGAATCAGCCAAGCGTCCGAGACGTTGCAATACAGGCACGGCATGAAGAACAAGAGCATGACGCCCGTGTCGTGGACCTCGCCGCCGAAGTGTTTGCAGGTCAGCCCGTGAGCGCACTCGTGCAGAGCGGTCGCCACTGTGATGGTCAACCACACGAGCAGAACGGTTTCCCAACGCCACGCCTCGGAGAACGAAGCGGCCACGTCTTGCCAATTGCTGGTCAGAATCAGCAATGCGAGGCACATGGCTGCGCTCGACACCGCCACAAACGCGCGAGTCCACACCCAACGG
>CAZILR010000236.1:0-7669 GCA_964539995.1 uncultured Planctomyces sp. | reverse complement strand
TCCTTCATGCGGCCGGCGATGTATTCGCCATACGCTTGAAACGCGCTGACGATGTCGAGCTTCTTGTCCTCCCAGCAGCCCGGCTTGATCGTGCCGCCATAGACCATGATCGACGGGCGGTTCAGCCGAGCCATCGCCATGATGCAGCCCGGCATGTTTTTGTCGCAGCCGGGAAGCGAGATGTTCGCGTCGTACCATTGCCCCCCCATGACAGTCTCGATGCTGTCCGCGATCAGGTCGCGCGACTGCAACGAGTAGCACATTCCCTCGGTCCCCATCGAGATGCCATCGCTGACGCCGATCGTGTTGAACCGCATCCCGACCAACCCGGCCGCCTGCACGCCCTCCTTGACCTTCGCAGCCAGCGTGTTGAGGTGCATGTTGCAAGTATTCCCCTCCCACCACACCGACGAGATGCCGACCTGTGCCTTGTTCATGTCCTCTTCGGTGAGGCCGGTGCCGTAGAGCATCGCCTGCGACGCCCCCTGCGACCGAGGTTGAGTGATCCGAGAACTGTACTTGTTGAGCTGTGTCATGGTGTGGCTTCAGATTTTCCGTTGGCGATTTGGGAACTCAGTCTCCGAACAACGGACATCAGTTTGGCAACGACGGCAACCGAGTTCCAGCGTTCGCGTCGGTGGTCCGGCAGGGAATGCGAAACTTGACGAACAGAAAGATGTGGGACAGAAAAATGGGCCATCTTTCTGTCCTCGATTTTTCTGTTGTCTGGCCTGATCTCGCAGGAAATCCCCGAAATGGCGGGCATAGAATGCACCCTCGCGACGCGGTTAGACTTTCGCGGTTTCCCGGCCTGGCTAAATCACACTGTTCCGAGTTCACACAATGTTGATTCGCGCTCAGACGCTGGCTTGCTTCCTTGTCGCTGCGATGTCGTTCTCGACGGCTTGGGGTGAGGATCGAGGTTCTGAGAGCAGGTCGAATGCTACGGCCAGCGCCGATCCGTTTTTTCGTGATGAGGTCTGGCCGAAGGTCGGAGAACAATCCTGCCTGACCTGCCACAAGCTCGGCGGCGATGCAGAGGAGAGCAAGTTCGTCCTGCGTGATCCGTCGAAAAGTTCCGGTGCCGAACGCGACGAGGTCATGCGGCACAACCGCGACGCATTTACTCGAATGGCGCAGTTCGGCAAGCAGGACCACGAGTCTCGGATGCTGTTGAAGGTGACCGGCGGTTTGGACCACGGCGGCAAGGACGTGCTGAAACGTGACTCGACCGGCTACCGCATCCTCGCCGAGTTCGTACGCCGCGTGAATGTGCCGGTGACAGGCGGTCCGTCGAGCATCACAGACGACGACAAAAACGCGCCGCCGTTCTTCGACGGGATCGTCATGCTGGACGACCGCCGTTTGCTGCGTCGCGCGACGTTGTCGCTGGCCGGCCGGCTTCCCAATGAGGGCGAACTGGCGGCCATCGGCAGAGACGGTTTGAACGCATTGCCGCCGATCCTCGACGGCGTGATGAAAGACGATGCCTTCTACGACCGGTTGCGAGAAGGCTTCAACGACATTTTTCTGACGCTCGGCATTGAGGATCCGGTTGCCAATGTCTTGGCTTACGAGCACTTCGAGAAAACGCGACTGTGGAATCAGAAGCACGACCTGAGCTACATCGCCGATGAGAAGGAGCGTCGGCAAGCGGGCTACAAGTTGTCCGACGACTATCGCGCGGCGTTGCTCGGCGAGTCGATGAAGCTCATCGAGTACATCGTCCGCAACGACCGGCCATTCACCGAGATCGTCACGGCCGACTACATCATGGTCACGCCGTACTCGGCCCGCGGCTACGGCGTGTTCGATGAACTGAAAGACCAATTCAAAGATGTGGACGACCCGTTCGAGTACGTTCCGGTGAAGCTCAAGGCGCTCGTCGGTCGCAACAAATCGGAGAATCAAGACTCGGAGACCGGCTTCTATCCGCACGCGGGATTGCTCAGCACGTTTCAGTACCTGACGCGCTACCCGACAACCGAGACGAACCGCAATCGGCTGCGAGCTCGGATGTACTACCAGCACTTTCTCGGCGTGGATGTGCTCGAACTGGCGGCTCGCGTGTCCGACGCGGCGGCCGTCACGGCGAAGTACGAAATCCCGACGATGCAGGCGTCGGAGTGCGTGGTCTGCCACAAGACGCTTGATCCGGTTGCGGGGATCTTTCAGGACTATTGGCGGTTCGACGCGAACTTCGCGACCTACGGCAAGCGCAAGGGGGGCTGGTTCACCGACATGTTCGGCGGCGGGTTCGAGGGGGAAGACCTGCCGTCCGAAGAACGCTGGCGAGCGTTGCAGTGGCTCGGCGAGCGCACCGCGCGCGACCCGCGCTTCGCCGTCGCGATGGTCGAGCACGTTTATTACCTGCTGACTGGCCGCAAGGTGCTGCTGCCGCCGAAGGAACTCGACGACCCGCTCTATGCCGCCAAACGCCGAGCGTATCAAGCTCAGCGCCGGCAGACCGAAGCGATTGCCGCACGCTTTGCCACCGAAGGATTCAATCTGAAAAACGTGTTCAAAGATTGGGTCGTCTCAGACTTTTATCGCGCCGACGGACTCGTGACCTCGACCGAGAATCCTGCGCGGCGCGCGGAACTCGACGACATCGGCCTGGTCCGAATGCTCGCGCCGGAACAAGTCGAGCGAAAACTCAAAGCCGTCTTCGGCGAGCGTTGGGGGCGATTAGGTCATGGCGACGGTCAGCTCGCCGCGCTGTACGGCGGCATCGACTCGAAGGAAGTCACCGAACGAGCCGCCGATCCGAGCGGCGCGATGGGAGCCATTCAACGCATCTTGTCGAACGACATCGCTTGCCGACAGACGCTGAAAGACTTCGCTCGCCCGGCCTCCGAACGGCGTTTGTTCCCGAACATCGAACCGGATGTGATCCCCGGCTCATCTCCTGAAGCCAACACGAAAATTCGCGCCGTGATCGCGCGTCTGCACGAACTCTTGCTCGGTCGCTACGACGCCGTCGATTCAGCGGAAGTCAATCGCTCGTTCGATCTCTTCGCAGGAATCGTCGCGGATGCCCAAGCTCAAAAGGGGCTCGACAAACGTGAGAACTACCATTGCCGGGCGCACGTCCCCGACGCTCCCGAAGACCCACACTACACGATCCGCGCGTGGCGCGGCGTGCTGACCTATCTGCTGCGACGCCAGGAATTCTTGTATGAGTGACCGAACCCGACGCGATTTTCTGAAGCTGTGCGGCCTCGCGGGGCTGGGCCTCGCCGCGCCGCTCCGTTTTCCGACGTCGTCGCGTGCCGAGTCGAAGAACAACGGCTACGAAGGGCCGTTCTACGTCGTGCTGAATGCCTCCGGAGGTTGGGACACGACGTACTTGATGGACCCCAAAGGGATCGGCGGCATCAATCGGCTGTACGAGGCGGGCGACATCCAGACGCGCGGCAATCACAAGTTCGCGCCGACCGAGAAGCACAAATCCGGCGGCATGAGCAACGAAGAGTTCTACACCAATTTCGGCGACGAGTTGCTCGTGTTCAACGGCTTGGATTACTCCGTCAACAATCATTCGCCCGGCGCGCGGTACATGGCAACCGGGAAGCTCGACAGCTTGGCGTATCCGACGTTCGCCGCGCTCGTGGCCGCGTGCCAGGGACCGACGTGTCCGCTGTCGTTTTTGACGTTCGGCAATTACTCGGCGACCGGCAATCTCGTGGCAATGTCGCGCGTGCCGTATTTGCCATCGCTCAAGAAACTCGCCAACGCCGACGCCATCGAAGGGAACGAGCGTTCGCCGTATCACGACCGTTTCGCGCTCGATCGCATCGAACGAGCGCTCTTGGCCGAGCACGCAGCCACCGTCGCCGACCCGCGACTGCCGCGCGTCGAGCGGGCCGAAAACATGCTCTACGCCGCGCAGGTCAACTCGAAGGCGCTCGAACGAATCGCCCCGCACATTCCATCCTCGATCCCGAAAGAGCGGCTCGCGCAGCAAGTCGAGATCGCGCTGGCTTCGTTCAAGGCCGGCGTCTGCGTCTCGGCGAACCTGACGATCGGACAATTCGACAGCCACGCCAACAACGACCGGGACCAGATGCAGCTCATTCCGGAATTCCTTGCCGGCATCGCGTACCTGATGCGCCGGGCCGAGGAGCTCAAACTTCGCGACCAACTCGTGGTCATCGTGCAAAGCGAGATGGGCCGCACGCCGACCTACAACAACGGCAACGGGAAAGACCACTGGTCCATCGGCTCGATCATGTTCCTCGGCAAAGGCATCAAAGGAAATCGAGTCATCGGCGCGACCGACGAGAAACAATTCGGCGTCAATCTCGATCCGAAGATGCTGGCCTGCGACAAGGAGAAAGGTATTCGCATCCGCCCCGAACACATCCACGAAGCCCTGCGAGAATTCGCCGGCATCGCCGACCACGCCGCCAGCAAAAAATTCCCGCTCGGCGTCACGGCGAATGACAAGCTGCAAGCGTTCTGGACCTAAGCCGCGCAACGGTTGGCGAGCATCGTCGCTGAACGATCAGAGCCTGCCGAATGCGTCAATTCGTTGAATCGCTTCCAACGCTCCGCACGCGAGTGAGATTCCGCCGGGCGGCGTTTCCGACTCGCGCGGATTGACTCGGATGAGCGCGTCGGCTCGGCTTTCGCATTCGCGGCGGACGGTGGGGATGGCAAGGCCGGCTCCGAATTCGATCGCCACGACCCGTTTGCGAGTGACGGATTTGAGCCAGCGGGAGTAAAGCTCTTCTTGCTCGGCGGTGCGATCAGGAAGCCAGCCCCAGTCACCGAACATCAGGATGTTCGGCCGAGCGAGGCCGCTACATCGGGAGCACGTCGGCAGCGGCGAAATCGCTCGGATGGTGGTCATGTCCACGTCCACGCGAAGGTCGTCGGCCGGCCAGATGTCGTGCGAACAGCCGCGCACGCACTGCGCGAAGTGGATCGAGCCGTGGCATTCGAGGAGGCGCGATTCGTCAAATCCGGCGTGAGCAAAGTGGCCATCGACGTTGCTGGTGAAGACGAAATAGCCGAGCGGCCGAGATTCGGCCCAGCGGCGCAGGATTTCAAATCCCGCGTGCGGTGGCGTGTCGCGATACAGATTCAGCCGATGGCCGAAGAAGCCCCAGGCTTGAGCCGGATCGTCGTGAAACCAACGCGGGTTCGAGATCGACGCGAACGAACGTCCGCGAAACGGCGGGTACGCTTTCCAGAAACCTTCATGGCCTCGAAAGTCAGGCAGCCCGGAATCGACTCCCATGCCGGCACCCGCGCCGATCAGCAGCGCATCGGCTTCTGCGATCGCGTGAGCGGCTCGTTGGAGCAAGTCGTCCGAGACGGCGGACATCGTTTCACGGAGCTTTCACGGTCAGCAGCACCGTCGTTTCGGAGATCACCGGGTAGCCGTTGCGAAGCGTGGCCGCTCGGATGACGAGCGATTGTTCGCCGACCAACTTAGCATCGTTGGCGATGCGAATGACCAACGGCGTTTCCTTTTGGCCGGGCGACAACTGAACGGGATCGGCTGTGAGCAAGTTCGTCTGATCTTCGGACGGCATCACGGTGATCTTGATCGGGTCGCGCAACTCGGACGCGAGCGACAACGCGAGTGGGATACGGACTTCGCTTCCGAGCGTCACAGCCGGTTCACCGGCCGAGTGGCTGAGCTTCATCAACGCGCCTTCGGGCAGGATGCCGACTCGCAGTTCTTGTTTTTGCAGCAGCGTGCGGACGTTGCCTTTCGGGTCGGCCACCTTCACAGCTCCATTGACGATCATGCGGCTGGTCTTCGTCGTCTCCATCCACTCAGGGACGAAGATCGGGTACTCGACCCGCTTCGCCTCGGCGGGAACGACGAACTCATCGCTGGCGAGTCCCTGTCGATGACGCTGCTGCTTCGCGGTCATCTCCAGCGTGATCGGTCCGGCGAACCCTTCGAGTCGCTCGATGTTGAACGGGAACAGGTGCGTGCTGCCGCGATGGACTTTGCTGACGTCGTCGAGCCCTTCCGGAGTGAGCTTGATGCGCGGCTTCATGGTCGTCGCGAGCAACACCGTGCCCGCTGTGCGCATTGCCGGCTGACCGTTGAGCGTCGGCGTCGCGGTGATCGTACAAAGACTCGCGGTCGTCGCGGCGTCGGCGGCGCAGGTCAGGTCGATCACAAGATCATTTTTCTTTTCGGGGATCGCCAAATCGGCTGGCACCGTCACGCCAGCCGGGAGTCCGTCGAGTTTCAGCGGGATTGGCCCCGCGAAACCTCCGTCGCGGACGACTTTGATCGCCAACTTCGCGGGCGCGCCGACGACGAGGGGAAGCTGCGTCGGGAACGAGATCGTGAGGTCTTCGCGCGGCGGTTCGATGCTTAGACGATAGTTGGCCGCGCGAGAGCCGCTCTTGCCGGAGCGATCGGAGACGATCACGCGGTACGCTCCATCAGCCGGCACCGCGAGCGACAGCGACGCATCGGTCGTTCCCTTTTCATCGTCGTTGGTCGCGACTTGTTTCCCGTCGGGGCCGAGCACTTGCAGTTCCAGATCCAGTGGCGAACCAATCGCGCGGGCGACCGCGTTCAGCTCCCACTTCTCTCCCTTCTTGAGTTCGAGCGTGAATGAGTCGGAACCGAATCGCGTTTCGAGTGCGCCGGTGATCGCGCTCGATGCAGTCATCGGCGTTGTCGCTGCGCCGGCCGCTTCGACTTGCTCGGCCACATCCGAAATGAGCAGCGTGTGCGGTTTCGCATTTCCAAAAGGAGTTTCCAACGAGAACGCGAACGAAGCGACACCCGCCGTTGCCGGAAACGCGACGTCGCGCGTGACCGATTCCAGTTGCGGGCCTCCCGTCGCGACACCGAGACCGACGAATTCGACCTTGCGTGTTTCGCCGCGCTTGCCAGCGGCCGGATATGCCGCGATGACATGCGGCCCTGCGGTCAGCGCTAACCGATAGACGTAGGACCGATCTCCGGCGAAGTCGAGATCGTGCAGACTCAGTTCATACTTCGTGTCCGCTTGAGCAATGAAGGTTGTCACGATGTCGCGGCCCTCGGAATCGGAGACGTCCAATAGCATCGCGCCACTGGTATCGCGCACTTGCAACATGCCGTGCAGCATCGAGCCGAACGGCCGAGCCAGCAGCTCAATCGTCACCGGCCCGGCCTTCGGAACGCTGAACTGGTAGCGGTCGATTTCTTCAATGCGGCGAATCTGCCCGGAAACCGTGACCGGCAACGCGGGAAGCGGCTGAGCCGTTTTGCGTTTCGCGTCCTCCAGCACTTCCGGCACGTTGCCGACATGAAACGTCCCGACCGGCGACGCCCCGTTTGCATTCGCGACTTGCCACTTCACCAATCCCGGCGGGACATCAGCGGGAATCGTCAGCTTGGCTTTGAACTCGCGCGCCAGCGGCCACGCAAAACCGCGAGCCTTGTAGCCGAACCAATACGGCGGGCCGACGATCTCCAACTTGATGCGCGGATCATGCACAAAGAGCTGCATGTCCGGCGTCCAGTCGTATCCGCCGAGGACGACATCGACCGTCGTGCCGGCTCGGCCACCGGCGGGGTAGACGTAGCCGATCTCTGGAACAAGCTGAGCACTCGCGGTCGTCGTCAGCAAGCCGGCGACTCCAAAAGCAATGACGGCAATCAAACGGAGACGGTTCATCGAGTACCCCTCGCAGGATGAAT
>CAZILR010000235.1:6107-7675 GCA_964539995.1 uncultured Planctomyces sp. | reverse complement strand
GCTCCGCGACAGGATTGCCGAGCGCTTCGGGAGACATG
The DNA here is from genome assembly GCA_964539995.1 of uncultured Planctomyces sp. Classification (GTDB taxonomy): domain Bacteria; phylum Planctomycetota; class Planctomycetia; order Planctomycetales; family Planctomycetaceae; genus SXKJ01. The sequence goes on along the minus strand of CAZILR010000235.1, from coordinate 7,637 downwards.
GAGCGTGACAACAAACGGGATTCGTTCGACGTTCGGCCTTCCTGTCGCGGAGCGACAGGGCTACAGATGGGCGAGCGGCGCTGGTCATCCTTGAGTCGGCGGTTCTTGGCGAACATGCGAGACATCCGAGTCCCTTTGATTGAGAAGCCGCAGGGCTATTTCGGCTTCTTCCGGTCACGCTGCGAAGATCGTTTCGTCGAAGATGGATCTGGCTCATCCATCGGTTGATCCAACTTCAAGAAGAATTCGACCAAGCGACGGTCATACTCATCGGGCTTCACCGAGCGAGCGAGATTGTGCTTGGCCTTTGCCACCGTCCACACGGCATCCGGCTGATCAATCAAGCGAGCGATTTCGTGCGCCACCGCGGGGAGCACATAAGTGTCTCGCATTCCGGCGATCACGAGCGCCGGCTTTTCTTTCAGTTGAGGCAGAATGCGTTCGAGCATGGCGTACCGGCAGTGACGTCGCCGCTGACTGATCCAGCGTGCCAGCGTGATGGTGATGCGGATGTGCCAATCAGGAAACAGCCTGGCCAGCGCGGGCGGGGCGGCAATCGGAACAAAGTGCCGAGCGTGCGCCATCATCAGCATCTCGGTGCCAAAGGCTCCTTCGGTGGCGACTCGCAGCACCTCTTGCCGTTGCGCGGCGACGTACAGCGCGGCACCGCCACCGCGGCTGATTCCAAACAGCCCCAGCGGCAACTCCGTGAGGTCGGGCTGCGAGTAAACGTGATTGATCACCGTGTTGAGATCGATGACTTCGTAATGCGTCAGCCAATGCAACGGCTCATAGCCGGGCATCGAGTCGCTGTCGCCGTGATTGCGAAAGTCGAAGGCCAGCACATGGAATCCGGCTCGCGACAACGCCGAGCAATACAGCATCGCTGACCGATGATTGCTGGCGAACTCCGGGCAGAACACGATCAACCCGCGCGGCGTCTGTTCCGTGTGACGATACAGGCAGCCGCGCAACGTGATGCCGTCCACCGTGCGGGTGGAAAATGGTTCCGCATCGGGATCGGGTGGCAGGGACTCGATCCGAAACGGTGGTGAGTTTTCGATCAACGCCAGCACGACGCGCACGGCATGCCACTGAATCAGCACGTCCGCCAGCACGGGAATGAGCAACAGTCCGACAATGACCCAGATCACGATGGCTTCTTCCAGGTTGTGATTCTCTTCGAGGCTTGCGTGTCCGTGCGGTGACTCTTGTGCTCCTCGCAGCCAGGCAAACATTTGCCGGACTGCGTCCGATTAGTCTCGGAATTCTCGCAGAATCAGGCTCACATTCTGACCGCCGAAGCCGAAGCTGTTGGAGATCGCGACCTTGGCTTTGTCTTCGCGAGGCTGATTCGGAATGTAATCCAGATCGCAATCGGGATCGGGATTCTCGTAGTTAATGGTGGGTGGCAAGACGTCATCCTCGAGCGCCAGTAGACAGGTCATGGCTTCGACCGCGCCAGCGGCGGCGATCAAATGTCCCATCATGCTTTTGGTGCTGGAAACCGGCGTCTTAAATGCTCGCTCG
>CAZILR010000235.1:0-6097 GCA_964539995.1 uncultured Planctomyces sp. | reverse complement strand
GGGTGGGCGAGGAGGCCGACCTCCTGCTCGCCCTGGCGGCCGGCTTCGCGGACGCGATCTTTTACTACCAAGGCCGCCTCGACCTGATGCTCGACGCATCCGACGTGGTTCGTGCTTGGTCCATGCTCGCTCGCCGAGTGCTCGCTTGATCGCCATCGTTTCCGTGCGATCGTTGACCGACGTGCTGGTCCCGTGAGCGTTGATGTAGTCGATGTCTTCTGGATTCACCTGCGCGTCTTCCATCGCCATCTTGATGCACGCGGCTGCGCCCCGGCCTTCGGGGTGGATGTCGGTGATGCGGTACGAATCGGCCGTCGAGCCGTAGCCAACGATCTCGCCGTAGATTTTCGCGCGTCGTCGCTTGGCGTGCTCCAGCTCTTCGAGGATCAGCATTCCGGCACCCTCGCCAAGCACGAAGCCGTCGCGTTCACGGTCGAATGGCCGGGAGGCTCCCTGCGGATTGTCGTTGCGAGTCGAGAGCGCGGTCAGCAGGTTGAATCCCGTGACACCAAACGGATGAATCATGCTGTGAGCGCCGCCGCTGAGCATGATGTCCGCATCGCCGCGACGGACCAGTTCGGTCGCTTCGCCCAACGCCTGGCTGCTCGCCGCGCACGCCGTGAGACAATTCAGATTCGGCCCCTGAGCGTTGAACAAGGCGGCCAGATGTCCCGGCGTCATGTTCGGCTCTTGCTGTTTTTCCTTCTCGCCGTTGAGCCGCTCCAGACTGAGTTTGGTGAAGTGTTCAAAGTCCAATTCGCCATCTGGTTTTTTCGAGAGTGCGATCATCGACATGAACGTCGGGAAATCCTGCTGACCCTCGCCCGCGCCGAGATACACGCCGAAGCGAGTCGGGTCGATGTCTTGCTCCACGAGACCGGAGTCCTTCATCGCCTGAGTCGCCGCACCGATCGCGAATTGGATGTTCCGGCCGCAGTGCTCGTAGCGTTCCGGGTGCGGGACGTAGTCGCCCAGCCGGTAGCTTTTCACCTGCGAGGCGAACTTGGTGGGAAATTGGGACGCATCAAAATAGGTGATCGGCCCAACGCCGCTGGCGCATTCTTTCAAGGAGTTCCACATCTCACCAACGGTGTTCCCGATTGGCGTGATGCAACCCATGCCCGTAACGACGACTCGACGTTTCATGCTTCAACCCGTGGAAATTGGCGACCTCGAAAACCAAACCACTTTAGCCGTGACTGCTCGGATCGGCAAAGCTAGTTCTCGAAGATCCTGACCTGCACCTGGCCGTCACGAGTGATACAACCGCGATACATTCCCTCGGTGTTGTACGACGGATAGAAGCGGCCCTTGTGATCGAGGCAAATCACCCCTCCTTCGCCACCGGCCGCCTTGAGCTTTTTGCGGATGACTTCATCGGAGGCGGCGTTGACCGCGAGGCCCTTGTATTTCATCAACGCAACGATGTCGTGAGCGACGGCGTACCGAATGAAGTACTCACCGTGACCGGTCGCCGAGACCGCGCAGGCTTCGTTATCGGCATACGTTCCCGCTCCGATGATCGGCGAGTCACCAACTCGGCCCCAACGCTTGTTCGACATGCCGCCGGTCGATGTCCCGGCCGAGAGATTGCCAGCCTTGTCGAGCGCAACAGCGCCGACGGTTCCAAACGAAAACCCTGGCAGAAGTCGATCTGGATTTTCTACTGCCTCCTGCCCTCTGCCCTCAGCCTTCAGCCTTCTGGCCTCTGACCTCTTCTTTTCTTCTTCAAGCTGCTTCTGAAGCTGCTTCCATCGCTCCTCGGTCCAGAAGTATTTCGGATCGACAATCTCCAGTCCCTTCTCGGCCGCGAAGGCTTCCGCTCCGCGACTGACGAGCAGCACATGCTTGGATTTCTCCATGACGGCGCGCGCGGCCGTGATTGGATTCTTGACCGTCGAGACTCCGGCCACGCTGCCGGCCTTGAGCGTCTTGCCTTCCATGATCGAGGCGTCGAGTTCGTTGCGTCCGTCGTGAGTGAAGACCGCACCCTTGCCGGCATTGAACTGCGGGGAGTCTTCCATCAACCGAATCGCCGCTTCGACCGCATCCAATCCCGTCGCGTTCGGCTTGTTGAGCGCAGCAAATCCAGCACGCAACGCTTGCTCCAATTCGGAGCGGACTCGCTTGTCGATTTCCGGAGTCATCTCGACCTTGTCGAGGCCGATCCCCCCGTGAATGGCAAACACGACATTCTCGACCACGGCATCCTCCGCGCGAGCGGTGTGGGTGACAGCGACGACCAACAACAGTCCGAACCCAATCGCTCGAAACATGATTCCCCCCTTCTCGTGGAGCACGTTTTCAACGTGCTCCCTCCACTGACCAATTTTGGCGGGCACGTTGAAAACGTGCCCCACGTCAATCAAGCACCGTCAGCTCGACAAGGCTTGAGCGTCGCGGTTCGCTGAAGTGCGGTTTCGGAACCGTCGAGACCGGCTCTGTGAGCGGCTTGTTCTTCTTGCCCGCACCGAACAGGAACAGCTTCGCGACCGTCATCAATCCACGCAGCGAACCAAACGTGTCGGCGACCGCGCTCGGTTCGTAACCGCAATGAACCATGCAATCGGTGCATTTCGAGTTTCCGCTGGCTCGGCCGTAGCGCTCCCACTCGGTCGTCTCCATCATCTCGCGAAAGCTGGAGGCGTAACCCTCGTTGAGCAGATAACACGGCTTCTGCCATCCGAAGAGGTTGTAGGCCGGGCTACCCCACGGGGTGCATTCGAGTTCCCAGTTCCCTTTCAAAAATTCGATGAACAGCGGCGACTGATTGAACCGCCAACTCCGCTTCGCTCCGTCGAGCAGCCGGCGGAAGAGACTGACCGTCTCGCGAGCGTGCAGGAAATGCTCTTGGTCGGGAGCCTTCTCATACGGATAGCCCGGCGAAACCATCATCCCTTCGACCCCCATCTCCATGAGCGTGTCAAAGAACTCGTGATAGCGTTCTGGCTGAGCGTTGTTGAACAGCGTCGAGTTCGTCGTGACTCGGAAGCCCGCCTTAATCGCCGCCTTGATCGCGCTGATCGCGATGTCGTAGGTGCCGTCACGACAGACGGCGAAATCATGCTCCTCAGCCGGCCCGTCGAGATGCACCGAGAACGACAGATACTTCGACGGCGTGAACTGCGACAGGTGTTTCTCCAGCAGCAGCGCGTTCGTGCAAAGGTAGACGTACTTCTTGCGAGCGACCAAACCGCTGACGATCTCGCCGATCTGCGGATGCAGCAGCGGTTCGCCGCCGGGGATCGAGACCATCGGAGCACCGCATTCCTCGACCGCTTGAAAACACTCCTCCGGCGTCAATTGTTTGCGGAGGATTTCGACCGGATGCTGAATCTTCCCGCAGCCAGCACACGCCAGATTGCAGCGAAACAGCGGTTCGAGCATCAGCACCAACGGATACCGCTTCACCCCGCGCAGCCGCCGGCCGAGGACGTAGGTCGCCACCGTCCACATTTGCGAAATCGGCACACCCATGAAGCTGCCTCCCTGCAAGATCTCAAATCTCAGATTTCAAATCTCAAATCGGGGCGGGTGATAGCAAGTCGGCGTTCAATCTGTCACCCCAAGTTGTTCGCCGCCAACTCGTGCTTGACATTTTTGTTAAGTGTGTCGAAGATGTCATCCACTCTTCGCAAGAGTCGAAAGTACGAAAGTATTTTTCATTTATGAAGAAGTTTTCGAGACCGAGGAGCCTCCCGACATTCAACGCGGAGGGTGTGCTCCCCTTGGGAGACTACGAATTAACTCTGGAAGAGTTGCAGGAATCATTCTTGGTTCTTGGGCCTGATTATCCTGCGCGATATGTGAGTTGGGACACGGCGTGGCGGCTCCAACTGGTCGAGAACGCGGCAGGCTTGGTTCGACAGTTATGGCAAGTGGGAGTCAGCGAGGTTTTCCTTGATGGTTCCTTTGTCGAAGAGAAGGATCATCCGAACGATATCGACGGTTATTTCACATGCGATCGAGACCACTTTGAGAGTGGGCGGTTGCAGCAGGAGTTGAATCTGATCGACCCGTACAAGGTCTGGAGTTGGGATCCGGCATCCCGCAGGAAAGGAGCAGGGACACGCAAACGACAGTTGCCGATGTGGCATCAATACCGTGTCGAACTCTACCCGCATTGCGGATTGCCCAGCGGGATTCTCGACCGATATGGCAATAACTTGGAGTTTCCAGCGGCCTTTCGTCTTTCCAGACAGGGAATTCCCAAAGGCATCATCAAAATTGTGCAGGACGGTTGATCGCCGCACAGTTCGATTCCGCAACCGACGAGTTGCGGTCCAATGAACCATGATTCGAAACGAAATTGAATACAAAGCGACGGTTCGCCGCGTGCAGGAACAAGCGGAGCGGCTGATGCAGCAAGCCGCTGAGTTGAAAAGCACGGGCTTGACCAAGGACCAGATCAAGCGCGTGACCGATCCAGTGCGGTCGTTTCACGAACAGCTCAAGGAAGAAATTGAAAGCTACGAGCGGCTGAAACGTGGTGAGTTTGATGAATTGCAGAACCTGTCTGGCTTCGGGGAACTTCTGGTTGCTGTGCGGATCGCCAAAGGAGTGACTCAACGTGAACTGGCCAAGCGGCTGGGAGTCAGCGAGTCACAAGTGTCGCGCGACGAACGCAACGAATATCACGGCATCACCGTAGAGCGAGCGAATCGCATCCTTGAAGCGCTCGATGTTGAGATTACAACGGAAGTCTCATCGCTGGGCCGCTCGCGGCGACCACGATTGGTCCGCTCGTAATCTCGTAATGCTGACCTGGAAGCCGAGCCGCTTGACGCTGTCGGTTGAGAGTTGAATCATCTCGCGGTCTGAATTCCGACCCTTTCACAATCAGGAGCCTGCCATGAGTCACTTGCTGCGCTGGTGTGTGTGCTGTGCGTTCTCCGTTGGATTGATCGCGTCGTCGGCCACCGAAATGAACGCTCAAGAGAAGAAGGAAGCCCCGGTGGTGCCGCCGCGCGAGGGCAAGCGGGAAAAAATCCAAATCTTTAACGGCAAGAGTCTGGATGGTTGGATCGGACACGATCAGTATTGGTCGGTGAAGGACGGCGTCATCATCGGCAAGAACACGGACAAGGTGCCGGTCAGCACCTACCTGCTCACCGAGCGGAAATTCACGGACTTCCGGCTGGTCTTCGAGTCCAAGCTGGTCACGTCCGAAATGCACTCCGGGATCGCCATGTGGGGCCGCATCGCCCCCGACCGAGGAGACAAATTCACTTACGCCGGACATCTCGTGATGTACCCGTCGGGCTACGGCTTCTATGACCTCTATGGCCGCAACATGCTGCACCAGAACGCGGACAAGGCCAAGCCGGTCGGCAAGCAGCACGACTGGAACAAGATGGAAATCTTGGCCCAAGGCAACCGCATTCGGTTCGTACTCAACGGCACCCTGATCTCTGACTGGCGCGAACCGGAGCCGGATCGCATCAAAGAGGCTCCGATCGGATTGCAGTTGCACTCGAACAGCGTGCCGCAAGAAGTCCAGTGGAAGGGACTGGAACTGGAGACCTTCCCAGAAGATAAACTGCTGACGGTTAAAGAGTAATTCGTTCAAAACGAAGCAGCCCGGCCGCAACGAAGCGACCGGGCTGCATTTCTTTGATGACTTCAAAGGGTGACCAAGCGGACTTGAACCGCCGACCCCCAGATCCACAATCTGAAACTCGCGGCGGAACGCTCTGGAGTTCGCGCACTCTTCAGCCGCATCGTCACGGCTGGCGTGTGATCACCGCCCGCGAGCAAAAAACACGCAGCTCGGTCAATGCCGGGACGCCCCAAAATGGGGCCGGGGACACCCCCCCGGACTGCCCCCAAACTAGGGGGTGATGCTCAAGGTACTGTCACGGCGACGGGGGGCGGCGCGCGAGCTACAACCGCGATTTTTTTGCATCTACACCACATTTTTTTTCGCCACCGCCACCACCACCACCATGTTTGAAGGCCGAAGCGACGGTTGTTTGAGACTCTGATCGTCTTCGAGTTCTGCGCCGTGGCGGGGCTGTACGGCGTTCGACGCAGCGAACTCGGATTGACGTTGTGCGCGCTTTTTGTGACACATGGATGGCCGTTTGCCTCAGTTCAA
>CAZILR010000234.1:0-7683 GCA_964539995.1 uncultured Planctomyces sp. | reverse complement strand
CGCCCTTCAGAGCGGCTCGCATCGCCAACTCGAACGTGTAGCCACCATTCAATTTGGCTTTGACGATGGCCACGAACGGCGCGACGTCGTCAGCGGTCACAGTTCGGCGAAACGCTCGGCGCGTGAATGTCGTGAGGATTCGTTCGGCATCGACGAGCGGCTCGTCCGAAACCACTTCCACGCGGTCGGAGAAGTTGTAAGTCGGAAACTTCTTCTGCGGCATGTCGCCGAAGAGGCGGCGATGACTTTGCGGCGGCCAAGTCTCATTGAGCGGGCCTTCAACCTCGATGTATTGGACCGCCAGCCCGGGGCCGTTCCAGGATTCGCCACCGACTTGCTTCACGGTGTTCGCGCCGGCCAACCCGTAGGGAAGCATCGTGATCGTCGTGCGCGGCTCCATGTACCGGACGAACTCGAACACAGTCGGCTTGTCGGGCGGAGCGTCGAAGTAACTGACGAGTCCGCTCTTGCCGGTCAGGCGCGTGCCGCTGACGGTGACTCGAAAGGTGACCGGCTTATCGTCGCTCTGAATGCTGGATGCCGAGATGCGGAAGCGATAGTTGCCGGCATCCGACGGATAAAACTGAGTCGCCCCGACGTTGTGCCATTCGGACGAACAGAAGCAGACGACTTCGCCGTCGTCGAGGAAGCGGTACACGTCCTCGGTCGTATTCCGCACCGGGTGTCCGTCCTTGAGACTGTACCGCTTGAGCGTGGACATCGGCGGTTTCGGTCGGTTGGCAATCGCCATGTTCAACGCGGTGTCGGCCGCTTCGAGATACTTCTCCATCAAGAACGACGACGTGTGATGCGCGGCAGCGGCGTTGTCGAACCCATCGGCCGAGCCATCCGCAGGTAACTGCTCTTTCAAGTTGACGTTGATGCCGAGCAGGTCATTGATCGTGTTTTCGTACTCGACTCGATTCAGCCGGCGAATGACCACGCGCCCCTGAACGGCCCGCGCGACGCTATCTGCGGCCGTGACGCGAGCGGCCAGCCAATCGGTCAGTGCTTGCACGTCCTTCTCTGGCGGACGCGGCTTTTCCTTGGGAGGCATTTCGCCGGCACGGAGTCGCGCGACCACCGCCGACCAGTGCTTGCGAGTGGCGGCATCCGCCAAGTCCAGCTTCAAATTGTCCAGTCGCAGATTTCCCTTGGGCTTGTCTCCGCGATGACACTCGACGCAATGCCGAGCCAGCAGTGGCCGGAATTGATCGTCGAATTGTTTGGCGTCGTCCGCATGACCTTTGGCGGCAATCGCCAGCAGCGTCAAACCGACTACCGCCCACAAACCAATCCACTGACGCGACTCGGTCATAGCATGTCTCCGGCGCATGGACTTGCGATCGAACGAACTCTCACCAAAGGTCGCTTGAAAAATGGATTGTCGGTTCTCGAATCGAGCGCCGCAATCACTTCCTCAGAGCTTCGCCGACGAAATCGAACAACGCCTTCGTGGACGGATCGTCGGGCAGGCCGAGTTCGGCATTGATGCGCGTGTGGTTGGTTTCTTTGGCACCGAAGACGGTGACAGGAATGCCCGTCTCCTTCAACACGGCACCCAGCCGTTGGGCCTGCGCGGCGTTGTCGGGATGATCGGCGACATGCAGGATCAGGAACGGAGGGATGCTCTTGTCCTTCGCCACATGTGTGACGGCGGAGAAGTCGATGTGCTTCTTCGGATCGTTGCCGAACTTTTCGCGGTGACCAAACTTCGCCTGCGGCTGACCATGCACTCGGCGTCGCGTCTCGGCGGTCTCGATGATGGCCGGCACGTCGTAGGTGTCGCCATCGACGGGAACGCAGCCTTTGAGAACATTGAACGGAACTCCCTCGGCTTTCAAATAGCGATCGTCGATGCAGACCAACGCGGCGAGCTGCGCGCCGGCGGAATGTCCCATGACAAAAATCCGTTTGGGATCGCCACCATGCTCAGCGATGTGCTTGTGGACCCAGCCCAGAGACTTCGCGACATCGCGAATGATGATCTCCATCTCCACGTTTGGCAGCAGTCGATAATTGGTGGAGACGAAGACGAATCCTTTCTCGACAAAGACCTGCGGCTTGAGTTGAACGCTGGTTTTGTCACCCGCCTGCCAACCGCCGCCATGAATCCAAAAGACCACTGGCAGACTCTTCGCATTCGGCGGCGAGTAGATATCGAGCACCTGTCGCTCATGCGCCGGCTCGGCGTAGGGAATGTTGCGTTGAACATCCTGAGCCTGCGCCGCGGACAGAAGAACGAAGGCGACAAGCAGATGAGTGACCTGTTTCATGGGAGGAATCCTTCTTGGGGGACGAATTAGCGATCACAGGTATGTTGCCGTTGCTTTGATGGACCCACGGAAGTCTTGCCATCAAGCCAGCCTCACGAAAAGCTTACCGCCCTGCTCGTCTACAACGCTCATGCGGAGTTGCAGGTTTGTTTCCATGAATCTTTGGAGTCCCGATGACACGAATCCTCTTCGCCACTGTGGGGATCATCTTCTTCACGACGACCGCCTTTGCCAACGAACCAAGCCAGAATTGGCCTCGTTGGCGAGGGCCGAACGCGGACGGCGTTGCGGACAACAGAAATCTGCCGACTCAGTGGAGTCCGTCCGAGAACATTCGTTGGTCGGTAAAGTTGCCGGGGTGGGGGACGAGTTCGCCGGTGGTTTTTGGAAGCCGAGTGTTCGTCACTTCGGAACTCAACCAAGAGGGGAAGAAGTCGCTGCTCACGCTCTGCTTTGATCGGACGGAGGGGCGTGAGTTGTGGCGGCATGATTTTGGGTTCGGGGTGAATCAGCGAGTTCACGAGAAATCGAACTTGGCCGTGAACACTCCGGCCGTCACGGCGGATGCGGTGTATGTGGCCTTTGGGAATGCGGACATTGCTCGGTACTCGCACGACGGCAAACTGCAATGGGTCAATCGCTACATCCCTCGGTTTGGCGATCCGAAGATGGCTTGGGGATATTGCCTCAGCCCACTCGTGCTGGGGGATTCGATCCTGTTCCCGTGGGATCATCACACCGGGCCGTGTTTTCTGATTGGCCTGAATCCTCAAACCGGCGAGATCGCTTGGAAGAATGAACGGCCCATCGGAACCGCTCATGCGACTCCGCTGTTGGTCGAGCATCACGGCCAGCAAGACATCCTCGTTCCGGGCAAGCATCGGCTGACGGCCTTCGATGCCAAGACTCGCTCCGAGTTGTGGAAGTACGGCGAAGGCGAAGGCCCGTACAACGGTGAGATCATCGTCAGTCCGGTCTTCGGCGACGGGATCGTGTTCACACAACTGTGGAGGCAAAGCCGCATCCACGCCCTACGCTTGAAGCCCGACGGAAAACCTCCCGAACCGGTTTGGGTCAGCGACAAGCCGGGTGGCGTGGAGCCCTCGTTGCTGTATTACCGAGGGCTGCTCTATGTGCTGATGGACAACGGCGTGCTGGTCTGCTTCGACGGACAGACCGGCCAGGAGCATTACCGACAACGGCTCGGTGGCGATTGCAATTCGTCCCCCGTGGCCAGTGACGGCCGCATCTATCTCAGCAACAACGACGGCCAAACCTTCGTGGTCAAAGCCGGAACCAAGTTTGAATTACTCGCCACGAACACTCTTAGCGAACGCATCACGTCGTCTCCGGCGATCTCTGGCAACGAGTTGATCTACCGGACGGACTCTCACCTGTCTTGCATCGGAACTGCGGCAAAACAGTGAGGAAGAATCCGTGATCGAAATTCACGGCCTCTTGATCGGAATGGCAATGACCAGTCCAGCGGCACGGTTCTTGGTGTTGGTTCGATTCGGGACGTGACACTTGAGGCATTCGGCCGTCAGAGTGATCACCCCCGCGCGTCGATAGATGCCGTTCTCGGCGAGTTCGTATTCTTCCGCTCCCGATGCGATGGCGCTGACAGCTTTCTTCTCGAAATCGTTCTGCGGAATGTGGTCCTGATTCATGGCTTGCCCGGTGACGGCCAGCCAGCGAATTTCCACTTTTTGGCGTTCAGCCAATCCGCGAAAAACTTTTTGGAACGTGCGAGCCGGGATCGGAAGCTTTTCGTCTTCACGGTAGTACTCATGGTGGACAACTTGCAGCATGCCTTGAATGGTTTCGTAGAGCAGCGTCGCTCGGCCACGGGCTTCGGCCACTGTTGGCAGAGGAGCCGCAGTCGTCTCTGTGGTGGCTGGCTTGCCGTTTGAGGCGTCGCCCGAATTGTCTGGCGGCGTTGCGGCGGCTCCGAGGGTCGCCAGCACGAGGCCGGTCGCGATGGAAAGCACCGCTCCAAGTGTCTTGATATTTCGGTTCATGATTGAGCCTTAAACCGTGGCGACGGCGGAATTGGATCACTTGTCGTTGACGGGAATGCGAATGACCAGCCCGGCAAACTTGGGCGACGATGTTGGTGAGAGCGATGAGAACTGTTGCGAGTGACAACCAACACAGCCGCTTCCCAACAAGATGCGGCCGGCGCGTTGATAGTACCCGTTCTCGACGAGTTCGAAATCCTCTTTGCCGGCGGTGATCGCCTTGGCGGCCTGCTTCTCGAAATCGCTTTCTGGCTCGTGATGGATGCTCATCGCTTTGGTGTTCACCGAAATCCATCGAGCTTGTGCGCTCGACTGCTTGGACATCTCGGCGAAAACATCTTCCATCGCGCGGGCTGGCAGCACGGAGCGATCACTCCGGAAGAAGTGGCGGTGCATCACGTCCAAGGTGGTCTCGTAGATGTCGTGCATGAGCTTGGCCCGTTCACGCGCCGCCGCCACGGAGACGCGAGGCTCGCGATCTGAGGACTTGTCGGATGCGGCCTTCTGACTGTCCGTTGGACGGCGGGGCGCTTCGCTCGTTGGTTCCTCGCACAAGGCCAGCGTGACACAGAGCGTTCCGGCCACTGCGGCGAAGACAAACAAGCCGGCGCAGAATCGTGAATTCATGATGCAACTCCTCAATCGGGTCTGCTGGAGATTGTTGGAATGTGGGTTGTCGCTCTCACACTACTTCAGGCAAAGGCAGGTAATTTTCAACGAGTGGCTGTGGCCGTCCGGCGGGGTCGATAATGGGCTTTGAGAGCGGGTTGATGCCAAGGTTACGGTACAGCGTGCCGACGATTTCTTGGAAGTGGACCGGGCAAGTCTCGGCGTTTTCGCCCAGGCGATTGGTGCTGCCGATCACTTGGCCCCCGTTCATGCCGCCACCCGCCATGAGCGCACAACTCACCTGCGGCCAGTGATCGCGGCCAGCGTCTTTGTTGATGCGCGGTGTGCGACCGAACTCGCCCCACGCAATCAACGTCACGTCGAGAGACGCAGTCACAGAATGAAAATCTTTGGTCACGGACAATGTTGAGCATGTTGCGGCCCTCGTCGCAGGTGGGATGAATTCGCAGGCGGGATGATGGTGATCACGAGGATCAGGAGGCGGGATTCAGGCACAGTTTCTGCAAACAACGCGCCGCGGCAGTGGACTCGCTCGGTGACCTTTCGGCCCGATGGGGTCTTCCTGCTGGAAGTCCTGCTGGAAGTCCGGCTTATTCGAAAGGTGTGGTCGCGGCTTGCGTTCGATGGGTGCGGAAAGGGTGCGCGCAGATGAGCGACGTCGCTCGCTCTGGCACACGGCAAGCAGACCGACGAGTCGATCAACCGTGGAATTCGAGTCGCAGAAGACGCAAAGAAATCGGCTCCGGTCGCAGCGACTCGTTTGCTTCGGAAGGCTCACGATTTGAGTTTGCTGCGAATCGAACATTGCTTCCGACGGCGACATTTTCACTCAGGCTACGCGAAAACCTCCTGCACCACGTTCCCGGCCACATCCGTCAGGCGGAAATCTCGGCCGGCGTGGCGGTAGGTCAGACGCTCGTGATCCAGGCCGAGCAGGTGCAGGATCGTGGCGTGGAAGTCGTGGATGTGGACTTCGTCCGAGGCGACCGTGCAGCCGTAGTCGTCGCTCTCGCCGTAGCTGAATCCGCCCTTCACTCCGCCGCCGGCCATCCAGGAGGTGAAGGCTTCGGCGTGATGCTCGCGCCCCTTCGCGTCCTTGCCAGTGTTGAATGGCGTGCGACCGAACTCGGTTGTCCAGACAACGAGCGTGTCGTCTAACAAGCCGCGCGATTTGAGATCCTTCAGCAGTCCGGCGATCGGCTGGTCCACATTCTTGGCCAGCGGCGCGTGAGTCGCCATGTCGCCGTGAGCGTCCCAGTTGTTCGAGGCACCGGTGTCGATCAACTCGATGAAACGCACGCCCCGTTCGGCCAGCCGCCGCGCCATCAGGCACTGCCACGCGAAACCCTTCGTGCTGCCGCGCGGCAGGCCGTAGAGTTGCAGTGTCGCGTCCGTTTCTTTCGTCAGATCGAACGCTTCGGGCGCAGCGGACTGCATGCCGAAGGCTGTCTCGAAGGACTTGATGCGCGCGGTGAGATTCGCGTCACCTTCGCGATTCGCGAGATGCCGGCGGTTGAACGCCTGAGTCAGACCGAGTTCCAATTCCTGCAATGCAGCGGCTGGCTGACGTCGTTGAATGTTGACAATCGGCTCGGCACCAGGCGCGACCGGCGTTCCTTGATGACAGCCCGGCAGAAAGTCCGAAGCCCAGACTTGCCCGCCGGCATACGGTGTCAACGGAGCCAGCACGATAAACGACGGCAGATTCTGGTTGATGGTCCCCAGGCCGTGACTGACCCACGACCCGATGCTCGGCCGCGCGAATGTCACGGAGCCGGTGTGAATCCCAAGCGTCGCCTGGAAGTGATCGGCGTGGTCGTTGCGCATCGATCGGATCAGGCAGAGGTCATCAGCACACTCGGCGATGTGCGGAAACAGGTCGCTGATCCACAAGCCGGACTCGCCGCGCTGCTTGAATTCCCACTGCGGCCGTTTGAAGTATTTCTCGACGACTCGATTGTTGGGAGCGAACGCCTCCAGCATCTTTGCGGGGACTTGGTACGGCTTATTGTGATCGGCAAAGAGCTTCGGCTTGTAATCGAACGAGTCAACGTGCGAGGCTCCGCCGCTCATGTTCATGAAGATGACCCGCTTCGCGCGCGGCGTGAAGTGCGGCGACTTCGGCGCAAGCGGGTTCCCATCGGACGACGTGCTGTCCGCCGCAAGCAATTCAGAAATGATTCCCGGCAACAGCAGCGACCCGCCGACGAGCGACTTCACCACGGAGCGGCGGGAACAGGAACAACGATCGATCATCATGAAGAAACTTTCGCTTCAAAAACTAACCCGAAGCGCCAGCGAGGGCGAACGCTTCACGAAACCTCTGAACTGAAAGACTTACGAAGCGCCCGCCCTCGCTGACGCTTCGGGTTAGTGTGGTCTCAATCCACAAACACGAACTCATTACTGCTCATCAAGACGCGAGTCAGTGCGGACCACGCCTTGAGTTCTATTTGGTCGGGTGGGGTCTTTAACTCCGCGAGCTTGTCGCGGTATTGCTTCAGGAAATCAGCGCATTCCTGCTGTTCGTCGGAAGAGGGCGGGCGGTTCCAGGCGAGCTGGTAGGCTGCAACGATTCGAGTCTGCTCGTCAGACGCCGCCGCGATCGCTCGTGCAGCGAACTTGGAGGACTCGGCGTGCGCGAGCGGGTCGTTCATGACGAACAACGCTTGCAGCGGCGTCGTGCTGGGGAGTCGCACGCCGGTGCTGGAACTCGGATCGGCTCCGTCGAAGAGCGCGAGATACGGGTGCTTCTT
>CAZILR010000233.1:0-7743 GCA_964539995.1 uncultured Planctomyces sp. | reverse complement strand
GGTCATGCCGGGGCGGTAGTCGCCGACGTCATCCAAGTTCGCGCCGTTGCAGATCACGTCCGCACCGAGTTCGCTCAGACGTGATTCGAGCCGCGAGTACAGTTCGGTCTTGCAGAAGTAGCAGCGGTTCGCCGGGTTCGCGAGGTAACTCTCATTCGCGAATTCCTCTGTCTTGAGCACGACGTGCCGAATCCCAATCAGTGCCGCAACTTCCTGAGCCTGTTCCAATTCGCCGGACGCCAGACTGAGGCTGACGGCTGTGACCGCGACTGCTTTGTCTCTGCAAGCCTCGTGCGCCGCGCGAGCCACGACCGCGCTGTCCACGCCGCCGGAAAACGCGACGGCAACTCGGCCATAACCGGCCAGCCGAGCCAGCAACACATCACGTTTGGCCAAAAGTTCGGACATTGTTGTCGGATTCCCGCAAGCTGGGCCTCAGCGAAGAACGGCGGACGCACCGTTTCCTGCTGCGGACGGTCCATTTATACTCGGCCCCACGGTCCACCGACCATGCTTTTGGCATTCGACAAGGAACTGAACGATGACTCGCCTTTTGGCCATTTTCGGAAGTGTGTTGGTTTCTGGCCTGATTCTCGCGAGCACCAGCTTCGCCATCATTACGGCCGAGCAGCGTAAAGAACTCAACCAAATTCGCGACGACCTTGGCGATGTGGACAAGCTGATCAAAGACAAGAAATACGACGAGGCCGGCAAAGCCCTCGACGAGGCGACTGCCAAGATCGAAAAGATCGTCAAGGATGCGGACCTCAAACCAGGCGACAAGACGATCGCTCCGGTGCAGTTGCTGATCGACAAGAAAAAGCAAACGCTCCAAAAGTTGGCCGGCACTACCAAAGGTAAAGACGACGCGGCCGATGTCAGCTTTATCAAGCTAGTCGCACCGCTGCTCAACTCGAAGTGCGTGAGCTGTCACGGCGACAACGCCGCTGGACGGCTGCGACTCGACTCCTTTGCCGAGATGAAGAAAGGTGGCAAGAGTGGCCAGTTGCTTCAGATTGGCAGTCCGCAGCGCAGCCTTTTGATGGCTCGCGTGACGGCCGCAAACCCAGCTCAACGGATGCCCAAAGACGCCGCGGCGTTGACCAACGATGAAATCACTCAGCTCGCCAACTGGATCAAGCAAGGAGCCAAGTTCGACGGCGACGACGAAACGACCAAGCTGGAAGACTTCGGCAAGCCCGCGACGAAAGCCCGGCCGAACACTCCCATCAAAATCACGAAGGCCACCGGCAACGAGAAGGTGAAGTTCATCAAGGATCTCGCCCCGGACTTCGTCAACATCTGTCAGCGCTGCCACAGTGGCAACAACCCACGCGGTGGTTTTCGCACGGTCACGTTTGAAGATCTCATGCGTGGCGGCGACAGCGGTGCCGTTTTGGTGCCGGGCGATCTCGAAGGAAGCCGCCTGTGGGAATTGATCAACGGTGGGCCTCCGAGAATGCCTCCGGGGCAGGCTCGCATTTACCGCAAGTGGTACGACAACCTGAAAATCTGGATCGAAGAAGGCTGCAAGTACGACGGCGACGACCCCAAGGTGCCGCTGCAACGGTACGTCCCCACCGAAGAGGAGCTACAACTCGCGAAGCTCTCTCGCATGACGGCCGATGAATTCCTGGCGATGCGAAAAGAGCGTAGCCAAGAGCAATGGAAGAAGGTGCTGTCCAAGACTGAGCCGCAGACGCTCGAAACCTCGGACTTCTATTTCATGGGCGACGTCGATCCGGGACGGCTCAAGCAAATCTCTGGCTGGGCCGACGAACATGCGAAAGCCTTGCGCGGCGGCTTCAAGCTCCCTGATTCGGTCATCTGGAAAGGCAAACTGGCCGTCTTCGTCTACAAAGATCGCTTCGGCTTTTCCGAGTTCAGCCAGACGATTGAGAATCGCGAAGCCGACCCCGCCGTGGTCGGACTTTCGGAAATCTCGGTCGGGCAGGAAGACGCCTACATCGTCATTCAAGACGTTGGCGACACGGCCAATTCAACGCTGCCAGATACTCGACTGAACCTGATCGATCAAATGACCGGCGCGTACCTCAAGCGTGAAGGCAAGAAGCTCCCCGAATGGTTGATTCGCGGGACCGGCTTGGCGATGGCCACCAAAGAAGTCGGTGGCGACAACGAGTACTTGCGCAGCATGCGCGGAGCAGCGGCAGATGCCTTGCGTAGTCTCGAAACTCCCGGCGACCTCTTCGGTGAAGGCAAGTTCGCCCCAACCGACATGGCTCCGATCGGCTATACGCTGGTCGGTTTCATGATCAAAGAAGCGGGGCAGCCCAACTTCATGAAGTTCGTCGCCGCGCTGCAATCAGGCAGCAACCTGCGAGACGCGGTGGGCAGCGTTTACAAACCAGCCACTCCGCAGTCGCTCGCCACCGCATACCTCGCCTCGATCGGCCAATCCGCCGGCCCCGCGGTGAAGAAGAAAGGCAAAACGAAGTGACGAGTGGGGAGTGGGGAGTGGAGAGCGAAGACTCTTCACTCCCCACTCCCTACTCCCCACTCGCCCCTCCTCCATGCCCGACATCGTTCTCATCGGCGGCGGCGTCATCGGTCTGTCGATCGCGTTTGAATTGGCGACTCGTGGAGCATCCGTGCGAGTCCTCGATCAAGGCCAACTCGGTCAGGAATCCTCCTGGGCCGGAGCTGGCATGATCACGCCCGGCAATCCTGCTGGTGCCAAGTCGCCTGACACTCGCTTGCGCGCCGAGAGTTTCGTGCTCTGGCCCGATTGGGCCGCGAGACTGCGTGAGGAATCCGGAATCGACACCGGCTTTGCTCGCTGCGGCGGCATCGAGCTTTCGCCCGACCGCTCCGCTTCCGAGATCGCCGCCGTCGCGGCCAAGTTTCAATCGGAAGGGGTCCGAGCCGAATTGATCGGCTCGCGCGAGTTGCGAGAACTCGAACCGCATCTGAATCCCGAACTCGGTGACGCGGTCCACTTGCCGGATTACTGCCAAGTCCGCAATCCGCGTTTGCTGAAAGCCTTGCTCGCCGCGTGTGCGGTTCGCGGTGTTGAACTGGCTTCTGGCTCGCAGGTCGTCGGCTTTGAGCGCGATGGTCAGCGTGTGACGTCGCTACGCACTCCCACCGAAACGATCTCGGCCAAGCAGTTCGTCGTGTGCAGCGGAGCTTGGAGTCAGTCGATCCTCGCACAAGCCGGCTGTTCGATTCACGTCGAGCCGGTGCGCGGCCAAATCGTGTTGCTCGAAGCCTTGCCGTTGCCGACTCGCCGCATCATCGAAGTCGGCTCGCGGTACATCGTCCCGCGAGCGGACGGCCAATTGCTCATCGGCTCCACCGAAGAGCACGTCGGTTTCGAGAAGCGCAACACTGCTGAAGCGGTCGCCGAATTGATCCGCTTCGGCAGTGAACTGGTCCCGTCTCTCAAGACCGCTCGCTTCGATCGTTGCTGGGCCGGCCTGCGCCCCGGTTCTCCCAATGGCCTGCCATACCTCGGACGAGTTCCTGAGTCCGACAATCTTTTCGTCGCCGCCGGTCACTTCCGAGCCGGCTTGATGCTCTCGCCGATCACGGCCGTCCTGCTGCGACAGTTGTTGCTCGGCGAGACACCGGATTTCGCGGTGAGCGAACTCCTGTTGGCTCAGTGACGGACACCATCAAGCGGCGCGATCAGGCTCAGCCAGGACTCGGCTATTCTCCAACGGCAGTCTTTTTCTACTCTCCCCGTGACGAGCAAGTGGATGGAACTTCGGGAGGACTGGCGATGGATCGCCGAATGCTTGTGGCCATCGCCCTCAGCGTGGGGCTGTGCGCGTGGGGTATGCAGCGCGGATGGTTTTCGACGGTGGTCACGGCTCCCGACGGGGCGTTGAACGCCGCGAGTCCGTCCACTGCGGAGTCAACTGACCAACGAGTGCGAGCGACGGTCTTCCTGTTTCTCTCGGTGAATTGCCCGATCAGCAATGGCTCGCTGCCGATGCTGAACCGGCTGCACGAGGAATTCACCTCCGAAGGCATTGAGTTCGTCGGCGTCGTCCCCGGAGCCAATGCGACGGCGGACGAAGTGGAAGCACATCAGAAAGAGTACGGGCTTCGGTTCCCGGTTGTCTGGGACCGTCAGCACAAACTTTGCGAACGGCTCGGTGCGACGCACACGCCGCAAGCCGTCGTGGTGGGAACCAACGATGAAGTCCTCTATTCCGGAAGGGTTGATGACCGGCATGTCGATCTCGGAAAACGCCGAGCGAAAACTCGCGATGATCTGCGGTACGCGTTCAACGACATCGTCGTTGGTCGAGAAGTGCAGGTCTCCCGAACGCAGCCCGTGGGATGCGTGATCGAGTCGCCAGATGTTGCCGACACTCAGCAGGTGACTTACTGCCGCGACGTCGCACCGATCTTGTTTGAGCAATGCGTGAGCTGTCATCGCCCTGGCGAGGTCGCTCCGTTTTCGCTGCTGACCTACGAGGATGCTCGCTCGCACGCCAAACAAATTCGGCTGGTCACACAGCGGAGAATCATGCCGCCGTGGAAGCCGGAGACGGGTTACGGTCACTTTCAAAACGAACGACGACTGTCCGAGTCGGAGATCGCGACGATTGATTCTTGGGTTGCCGATGGAGCACCGCGCGGCGATCCACGCGAACTACCGCCGCGACCTGAGTTCGTGGCGGGCTGGCATCTCGGTGAGCCGGATTTGGTCCTCGTCATGCCGGAGCCGTTTGACGTTCCCGCCGATGGGCCCGATATCTACCAGCATTTCGTCATCCCAACCGGACTGACGCAAAACCGACTCGTCCGGGCGGTTGAGTTTCGTCCTGGTGCGCCGCAGGTCGTGCATCATGCGCTGGCCTTCTACGACACCACTGGGCAAGGGAGAAAACTGGATGAAGCTGACCCGGCTCCCGGATACAGCAGCGTCGGAACGCCGGGTTTCGCCACGTCCGGCGGGCTTGTCGGTTGGGGACCGGGAGGATTGCCGCGTGAACTTCCGCCGGGGATGGGACGGCCGATCGAAAAAGATTCGGACATCATTTTGCAGATCCACTACCACCCGTGCGGCAAAGTGGTCCGCGATCGTTCGCGACTCGGTTTGTATTTCGCTCCGCCGTCAGCGACGTGGGTTGTGACCGAAGGGATGGTCGCCAACGTCGATCTGAAGATTCCCGCCGGAGCTACTCGGCATCGGCACCGCGCGTCGCTGACCGTTCCCGTCGAGACGATGCTGCTCGATGTCACGCCGCACATGCACGTCCTCGGAAAAGAAATTCGTGCCACGGCCTATCCACCGGACGATGATCCGATCCCATTGATCTGGATCAAGGATTGGGACTTCTATTGGCAGGCTCACTACGTCTACGCCAAACCGATCACGCTTCCGGCCGGGACTCGCATCGACTTGGAATGCTGGTTCGACAACTCCGAACAGAATCCGCTGAATCCGAACAGCCCGCCGCAGACGGTTTCGTGGGGCGACTTCTCAACCGACGAAATGGCCATCTGCTATTTCCAAATGACCTCTCGTGACTGGGACGACTTCCTCAAGCTGACCAAGTCGAACCAGACCTACTTCGACGAGCAATGGCAACAAGCCCAGCGACGAAAGCTGAAACAAAAGTAGCCAAGTCACTGCGCTTCCAGCACGACGCGAAAGCCGTTCGTCGTGCTCGGCGCGGTCGGCAGGCCGTCATGCCGTCCGGCGCTGCGACAATGAACTGGCGAGTTGTACCAACTCCCGCCTCGCACGACGCGCCAGTGGGTCGCGGCCTCCGGCCCCTGCGGATCGGTCTCTGACGATGCGGCGTAATACTCGGCATCGAACCAATCGTGGCACCATTCGCCGACATTTCCGTGCATGTCGAACAGTCCAAAACGATTCGGCTGAAACGTGCCAACAGGAGCCGTGAACGGAAACTGGTCGCTCCAATTCGCGGTGTCAGTCGCCGAGGTGAACACGGCGCGCAACGCGAGGTCGCCGACGTTCCCCATCCTTGGCTCGAAGACTTCTCCGGAAGCAAACGCCGTCTTAGCTCCGGCTCGGCAGGCATATTCCCACTCGGCTTCCGTCGGCAGTCGATAGGTTCGTTCTTCCAACTGGCTTAGCCAAACGCAGAACTCCTGCGCATCGTTCCGGCTGACGCCAACAACGGGATGTTGATCCGATTGGCTGAAGCCGGGAGATGACCAAATTCGATCCGGACGCTGAGCCACCTCACCCGTGAGCAAATCCAACCCATTCACTCCTTGGCCCGATTGTTCGGCTTCGGTGCGATAACCGGTCGCTGCAACGAAACGACGAAATTGACCGACTGTGACTTCGCATTCGCTCATCCAAAATGGTCGCGTCAGTCGGACGATGTGTTGCGGTTGCTCGCAGGCCGCAAATTCGCCGAACAGACTGGCGTCCTCCGTTCCCATTTTGAACTCACCCGCCGGAATGAGTCGCAACG
Source organism: uncultured Planctomyces sp. (assembly GCA_964539995.1). Taxonomy (GTDB): domain Bacteria; phylum Planctomycetota; class Planctomycetia; order Planctomycetales; family Planctomycetaceae; genus SXKJ01. The sequence continues at coordinate 1,312 of CAZILR010000233.1, read as the reverse complement.
CCATCCCCAGCCGATTGGTCATTCTCTCAGGTGAGATCGGCACGGAATCCGCCGAGTCATCCGCGTGCGCAGCCGCTTGCTCTGGCAGGTGATTTTTCGGGGCGACGATCCCGGAACTGCACCCTGCCAGCAGCGTCCCAGCGAACAGGACGGCGCTGACTTGCAGCGAGTGTCGTATTGATCCCCATCGAGCCATCACCAACGCAGCCTCCTCCTGGACTGTGATCGCGACTCGTCGTATTCGCCGACGAACGTCAGACTCAACCGGCGAAGATAGCCAATGGCTGCGCGGCACGAAATCCCACAACTCGCGATTGTCACACTCGTTGCCGGCTCGATTGCAAAAGGGCGTCCGCGCGAGTTCACTCCACCGTCGCGGGATTCGTCAAGAAGAAGCCGACTGAGCCGCGACACTTTCCACCACTGAATTGGAGTGACTGCGATGCGAAATCTTCGATACCTGCTGGCGATCGCTCTGATGGTTCTCTCGACCACAGTCGTGAGAGCCGACGGACTTCAAGCCGGAGCGGCGACAAGCAACATCACACCGGAGATCGGCGGCGAAATCATCGGCGGGTTTGTTCCGTATCCGTCCAAGCACATTCACGACGAACTGCATGCTCGGTGTTTGGTGCTCGATGACGGGAAGACCAAGCTAGCGTTGGTCGTGTGCGACTTGCTCGGCATCCAGCGAGTGGTCAGCACGGAGGCTCGGCGATTGATTCAGGAGATGATCGCGATTCCGCCAGAGTGCGTGATGATCAGCGCGACCCACACGCACTCGGCCACCAGCGCGTTGGGAAAGGATCGGCTCAAGCCCGAACAGGAATTGGATGAGTATCAGAAATTCGTGGCTCGCCGCATTGCCGACGGCGTGGCGAGAGCCTTCAACAACCGGCGTGCAGCACAGATCGCGTTTGGAGCGGCTGACGTCCCGGAGCACGTCTTCAACCGACGCTGGCACATGCGGCCGGGGACCGTGCCAGTCAATCCATTCGGCGGCAGCGATCTCGTGAAGATGAATCCTCCCGCCGGCAGTCCGAACCTGACCGAACCGGCCGGGCCGACCGATCCGACCGTCCCGTTCATCGCCGTCCGCGAACCGAGCGGTACGATGATCTCCGTCTTCGCGGCGTACTCGCTGCACTATGTCGGGGGAGTGGGAGCCGCCGACATCTCGTCCGATTACTACGGCGTCTTCAGCGAGCACCTCAAGCGGCTGATCGAAGAGGGCAAGCCGAATGCCCCGCCGTTCGTCGCGATGATGGCCAACGGCACGAGCGGCGACATCAACAACATCAACTTCCGCACT
>CAZILR010000232.1:1776-7751 GCA_964539995.1 uncultured Planctomyces sp. | reverse complement strand
TTCTGACAGAGCTTCATCAGCCGCTCGCGCTCCGTCAGGTCTGCCTGCTGAAACGAGAACCCCGGCTGCCCGACAAGCTGCTTCAGCCGAGCATGCTTGTACTCGACCGGATAGTACGGGACGAGGTTGTCATACCCGACCACCGTATCCCCGCGAGCCAACAGCTTCTTGCTGGTATGAAACCCAATAAACCCGGCCGCGCCGGTCACGAGATATTTTTTGTGAGCCATGAATGTCCTCCGTGAATTTTACTAACCCGTCGCCCGTTTGCTTTCTCAATCTTTTATCCCCTTATCGTGCGAACCGCGACAAGACCGGCATTGATCCTCACATCCTTTGAACGGCATTGTCAAAGTCTCCGTGAAAACCCATGCAGCAATCTCGACCGTCGTTAAGAATCACGGAGAGCCCAAAGGAGTCCAAGTCTTCGGTGTAGATAACACGATAGCTGCTGTCTCGCATGCCTCCGTAATTGTCTGTGACCAGCCAAAACTCTTCGGTCTCCAGGCTCGTTAAATCCTTGAACAATTTTACAACACGGGGAGAAACAATGTGTTGCTTTGCCCAATCACACAAATGCGGCGATAAACGCTGCAGGCCAATTTCAACACGCTCACGAATACGTTGAGCGGTCTCCTGTGGGTTGTGATTCGTGCTCATGGTTCTCGGCAACTATCAAACAATTACTGGTAGTCTCCCACAGTCTTTACCAGACCAACGTTCAGCGGCACTCACGGCTGCCGAGCAGGCGTTAATGCTCGCTACATTTTTCCGCGTGCTTCCGGCAATAACGACAGTCCCAGGTACGCCGCGAGCTTTCCGGCGGTGTCGAGCGTGATGCCGCGTTCGCCACTGACGAAACGCTGCAACACGGGGGCGGCAATGCCACTGCCCTGGGCGATTGAGTACAGAGACTGCTCGGTGGCGGCGATGGCGGCTTGAAGTTGCCGCGTCAGCGGGGCGTCACCTGCGCCCTTCCGCCAACTCAGATACTCATCCAGACTCATCGGGCCAGCATACTCGCCCGATTGCAGCAGTTTGGCCTTGGTCGGTTTGTCCTTGAATTCGGTTCGCGCGGCGCGGAGTCGCGCGGCCTCGTCCGGTTTCAACTTTTGCTGACGATGAATGTGCTCTGGCATGTTGGTGATTTCTAGTCCGTTGGTTGTTGCCCTGTGATTGTTGGTGGAGCTTGGCGACTGGCGAGCAGTTCGAGCAACGCCGTCGGCGACAACACCGGAATCGGACTGTGAGCGAACCCTTTGGGATCGCGGCTCACGATAGCCTCTGCGCCGATCTCAACCGCACAAGCGATTTGCAGATCGTCTTCAAAATCCTCGCCGGCCAGCGAACGAGCACGAGCAACCGTCTGCCGATCGACGGAGACGACATGCAGAGTTTGGACGCAGTCATCAACCCCTTGAAAGGCACGTTCACGAGTCAGTTGCCGCGACATCACATAAAACAGCGTGGGAAGCGAGGCCGCTGAAACGTGGCCTTTGATGAATCCGTTTGCGTGAGCCAGCCATAAGCTGGACGCCTCGACGGCCCACGGTGAACGGTTCAAGAACAAATCGAGCAGCACGTTGAGATCCAACAAAACGATCACGATCCGTATTTCTCCATCCGACGCTCGTCGATCCATTGTTTGACCTCCGCATCGGTGGGCGGCGGCCGGTCACTTGTGGCGTTGTCGAGAATGTCATGCAGCTTCTGGGTGTCTGATTGAGCAATCAGCCGGGGATATCGGGCCTTCATCGCGGAAATCACATCATCCGGCGACGCCTGCGGCAGCGGTTCACCGACCGTGGCCAACACACTCCGCGCCAGCGACAACCTTTGCTCGGCTGGCCATTCACGGACTCGATCTAAGACGTCATTAAATTCAGTCGTTGTCGCGGCCATGGGAAGTCTCCTTGTCGCTCGCTGCCTGGCACCCATCTCGTTCGTAAAGCACGGCGTACCCTAATGACGATTCTTCCGAATCCTATGCTGCCGCTCGCAATCGCTCCAAGAGCCAATGTCGGCCAATCACGGTTGGTGTTGGCGGCCAGTTCCGAAAGAATGCTCGCCTCGCGATTGGAGGGTTTCCATGCAGGCTTGGTTGGAGAGACGTTTTCGGCTGTCCGAGAATCACACGACTGTGCGCGCCGAGTTGCTCGCGGGAGTCACGACGTTTGCCACGATGGCGTACATCGTCTTCGTGAATCCGGGCATCTTGTCGGCGGCCGGAGTACCGTTTGAAGGGGCGGTCACAGCGACTGCGCTCGGAGCGGCGCTGATGTGTGTGGTCATGGGCTTCGTCGCCAACAAGCCGCTGGCGTTGGCGTCGGGGATGGGCTTGAACGCGATGATCGCGTTTTCGGTCATCGGCTTTCAGCAGAAGAACGTGCCGTGGCAAGTCGGCATGAGCGTCATCGTCATCGAAGGTCTGTTGATCTTGCTGCTGGTGCTGGCCGGGTTGCGCGAAGCGGTGATGCACGCGATCCCGCGGGACTTGAAGCGGGGCATCGGCGTTGGCATCGGTTTGTTTCTGACGATGATTGGACTCAGTCAGGGCGGGTTGATCGCTCCGGCTCCGATCACGTTGGTGACGCTCGGCCGATTTGATCAGCCGTATGTCTGGGTGACGTTGATTGGCTTGCTGGGCATCGTCGCGCTGATGGCGTTCCGAGTGCAGTGGTCGATCCTCGGCGGCATCGCGCTCGCGACGTTGGCCGCTTGGATGTTGAGGCTGACCGCGCCGCCATCGGGAGCGATCGTGCAGGCTCCGAGCTTCGACACGTTCTTTGCCGTGTTCGGCAGCGACGAACACGGGCCGTACTTGTGGCAGGCGCTCAAGCCCGCGTTGTTGCCGACAATCTTCGGCATCATGCTCACCGACTTCTTCGACACGATGGGGAGCATTGTGGCCGTGGGCGAGCCGGCGGGCTTTGTGAAATCAGACGGCACTGTGCCGGGTTTGCGGTCGATTTTGTTGGTGGACTCGGCGGCGGCGGCGATCGGTGGGATGTTCGGAGCCAGTTCGATGACGACGTACATCGAATCAGCGGCCGGTGTCGCTCAAGGTGGCCGCACAGGATTGATGCCGGTCACGACCGGCTTGCTGTTCGTGCTCGCGGCGTTCTGCGTGCCAATCGTGAAGATGGTCGGCGGCGGCTGCCCGATCCCGAATGCCGAGCACTACGCTGCCTTCGCCGCCAGCGGGTTCACGATTCCGACTGGTGAGTTCACCTTGTACCCGATCACCGCCGGAGCGTTGATCGCGGTTGGCTTTCTGATGATGCACTCGATGGGCGAAATTCACTGGCGTGACTGGCCGGGATCGCTCCCGGCGTTCCTGACGATCGTGGGCATCCCGCTGACCTACAACATTTCCAGCGGGATCGGCTTTGGCTTCGTGAGCTGGACCGTCATCAAGCTGCTGCACGGAAAAGCTCGCGAAGTGCATCCGCTGATGTACGTCATCAGCGTGGCCTTCGGCTGCGCGTTCGTGATCGGTCACTGACGCAACCCAGTTCTATCACACAGCAGCAAGAACTCGCGAGAAGATGTCGTCACCAATTTCGGCGATCGACCGCTGCTCTGCGGCTCGAACGGATTCCACACGCTGCCACTTGGAGTTGCTGGCGGCGAGTTGCAGGTACACGTCGCGTACTCGCTGAAGGTAGGCGGCGTCGGCTTCTTGTAGGTCGGCGGCTTTTTCGGTGTAACTGCGAGGCTTCTTCGCGGCGATGTTGCGTTGAGCGATCTCGACAGGGACATCCAGCAGCACCACGAGCGACGGACGCGGCAGAGCAAACACGTCGAACTCAATTCGCTCGATCGTTCGCAGCAGTTCATCACGCTCCGCGCCGTCGAGCTTAGCTCCCTGATGCGCGAGATTGGACGGCACATAGCGGTCGCAGACGACAACGTCGGACTGTTGCAGCGCGTCGGCAAGTACACTTTTCGATTCGTACCGGTCAGCGGCATACAACACGGAAGCCAAGAACGGATGGACCTCGTCGAGTTGTCCAAAGCGGCCGTTCAAGAAATCGCCGATCGCGTGGCCGAAGAGCGTCTCACGGTAGCGCGGAAAGCTGAGCAATCGGACTCGACGACCGGCCGCGGTCAATCGCTCGGTCAGTTGTTGGGCCTGAGTTCCTTTGCCGGAGCCGTCGATCCCCTCGATCACAATCAGCGGTGCCACGTTGCCAAGTCCTCGCCGGATCAGGAGGCCAATTGAGCGATCGCCGCATCGCGATTTTCGGCGATGGAGAAATAGGTCAGCAACTTGCTGGTTCGCAGGATGGCATCGACCCCCTCGGTCAGGCCGATCAAAACCATCTTGCCCTGGCTGCGGTGCAGTTTGCGGTGCAGCGTGATGAGCTTGCCCAAGACCGAACTGGTCAAGTAATCGACCTTGGACAGATCGAGTACCAGCTTGAGCCAGTTGAACTGCTCGACAAGCGTGAACAACGCTTGGCCTAATTGCTCGATGTTCTCCTCATCGTTGAGCAATCGGGATTTGAAGCGGACGAGCAGCACGTCGCCATGTTCTTCGAGCGTGAAGTAACTGTTGGGCTGTTCGGGTAGAGGCATGAATCCACCTTGAAGAAATCGAGTTCGTCACGAACCGGCCATGCGAATCTCAAGCCGGAGAGTTTGGAACCACACAGTCCTTTGTTGTTCGGTCCTTTGTTGTTCGGGCCGGGGATTCTAAGCAGTCGGGCGCGAAGACGCTCGCCTGATTTGGTGCGGAAAGTCGGTTCGCGGTCAATTCGTGGTCTTCCCAGCATTGAGCCTGACCGGTCACCAAGTGCCCCAAATCTCGCAAGTTTCCGGGGAGTTCGACGGTCACATACCGACGATCGGTTCCCTGCACGAACCCAGGGCGTGACGGTGAGGCTCCCTCGACCAACACTTCGACGGGTTGTCCCACCAACGTGACCGCGTACTGCCGAGTCAGTTCAGTCTCCAGCCGCGCGAGTTCCTGGCAGCGCTGTTTTTTGATCGGCGACGCGACTTGATTCGGCATCTTGGCTGCCGGAGTCCCGCTGCGGCGGCTGAACGGGAAGATGTGGATCTTCATGAATCGAGCTTGCCGGCAGGTGTCGAGGGTCTGCTCAAATTCGTCATCGGTCTCGCCGGGGAAGCCGACGATCACATCGGTCGAGAGGGCCGGATTCGGCAACCGCTCTTGGAGTTTGGCAACCGTCTCCAAAAACTGAGCGACCCGATACCGCCGCCGCATTCGCGCGAGCACGGTGTCTGAACCGCTCTGCAACGCCGGGTGAAAGTGCGGGCAGAGATGTTCGCAATCGGCCGCGGCGGAGATGAAGTCGTCGCTGAACTCGGCCGCCTCGATGCTCGATAGCCGCAGTCGCCAGTGTCCGGGAATCCGGTCGAGCCGTCGCAGCAGATGCCACAAGCGAAACGGCGTTCGGCCCGACCGACCGCGAGTCGTATCGACGCCGTAATGGCCGACGTGAATTCCAGTCAGCACGATTTCTTCGTAGCCAAACTCGATCAGCCGACGCACCTCGGCCTCAATGTCCTCGGGCTCGCGACTGGAAAGCTGCGGCCGAACCTGCGGGATGATGCAGTACGAACACCGCAGGATGCAGCCGTCCTGGACTTTGACGAACGCCCGCTTGTGTCCATCGAAACGACTGATGCCCGTCGGAAATTCGGCGACCCCCAACCGCAGTAACACGTCGGGAAGTTCGCGCTTGTCGGGGACGACTTCAATGACGTTCGGCAGACGAGCGACCGAAGCGGGATCGTTCGTGGCGTAGCAGCCCGTCACGATCGTCTGGCAATTCGGGTTCTCGCGAGCCAACTGCCGCACGACTTGCCGACCGCGCGAGTCCGCGTTTTCCGTCACGGTGCAGGTGTTGACGACGCACAGGTCGGCTGGCTCGGCTTCGTCCGCCTCGCGGAAGCCCGCGCGCAGCAGGGCCTCTTTGACCAACTGCGGTTCGTACTGGTTGACC
>CAZILR010000232.1:0-1766 GCA_964539995.1 uncultured Planctomyces sp. | reverse complement strand
TGCAACCCAGCGTCACGAAGCGACACGTTCGCACGGCTCGTTATCCCGTTATGTTTCCAGAATCAGAGCGGCGAAGTGTATCGGCCTTGAGACCGCTTGCGAATCACGACGAGGCTCGCCAACGTACCGCCTCATGTCCGCAATCGATCCGTCCCAATTTGGAAAACCGCCCGACTTGCCGGCCGTCGGAGCCGCGTTCGCTCGGTTGTGCGAAGTGATTGCGAAGCTCCGCTCGCCGACCGGCTGCCCGTGGGATCGCCAGCAAACGCTCGAAACGATCAAGCCGTTCACACTTGAAGAGACCTACGAACTGCTGGACGCGATCGACTCGAAGGACGACACGGCCATCGTCGAGGAACTTGGCGACGTGCTGTTGCAGGTCGTCCTCGATGCCCAGATCGGCCGTGACGAGCAGCGGTTCGGGATCGAGCAGGTGATTGACGTCATCACTCGCAAAATGATCGAACGGCATCCGCACGTCTTCGACACCGAGAAGGCTCACACGGCCGACGAAGTGTTGACGAACTGGGACCGAGCCAAGCAGCACGAGAAAAAACGGGACTCGATTTTCGACGGCCTGCCCGCGGCTCTGCCCGCGTTGGCTCGATGTGCCCGCGTCTCCGAGAAAGCGGCTCGCGTCGGCTACGACTTCCCGCACCGAGCCATGTTGTTCGACAAACTTCGGGAGGAGATCGACGAACTCGCCCAGGAACTCTTCGCCGACGGCCAAATTCCGCAGATCGCGGCATCGGTGGAGATGGCCCCCGTTCCCGATGAACCGATTGCCGACCCCGCTCAGCGGGACCGAATCGAATCGGAATTCGGAGACGTCTTATTCGTCGTGGCGAACTTGGCTCGACGGTGGAAGATCAACCCTGAAGAAGCCCTCCGCCGCAGCAACGCCAAGTTTGAGCGTCGTGTGCGATTCATCGAGGAGGCTCTGAAAGCTCAGGGACGCAGCATCCGCGACGCGACGCTTCAGGAAATGGAAGAGCTGTACCAAGCCGGGAAACGGCGCGAGTCCGCCTCCGATTCTCAGCTCTGAGAAGAGGTCGATCTGCCTCGCAAGAATTCCTTGCAAAGTTGTCAGCCAATCGCTTGCTGGCGTGTTAGGGCAGCCCTATTCTCTCGGCCCTTTGCAGGTTCCCTGGAGGCATCATGCGTGAGCCACGCCAGGATTCCGAGCCACCGATGGTCGTCGCCTCGCGATGGGTGCATCAAATCACCTCCATCGCCTTGGAGATGGCTCTTCCGGCCGGAGCGGGATATTGGTTGGATCGCCGTTGGGGAACTTCGCCTTGGTTAGTAGTGCTGGGAGCCTGTCTAGGCTTCGTGATTTCGGGGATGAGCTTGGCTCAGATGGTGAAGCGGCTGAGTCCCCCAGCCAAGACGCAAGATTCAAGTGTCCGAGCGAAGACAACCGATAACTCTGGTCCTTCGTCCCAATGACATCGACCCACAAGACTCCAACGCCGATGCAGAGCTGCGGTGTGCTCACCGCGAGTGCCGTCGCGCTTTGGGGTTTGCTCGCAGGTCCGGCGTATTGGCTGGCCGGGTCGCTGGGGTTGGAGGGGCTGACTTACTCGGCTCTGCTGTGCGTTGTGCCTGGGTGTGTGCTGTTCTTGGCGATTCCGTTTTTTGGGTTCGCTCAAAACAAGGCGTACGCCTTCTTGGTTGGTTCTGGCCTGCGTATGTTTGTGGTGCTGGTGGCAACCTTGGTCCTGCATGAAATTCGAGCCGACTTGGGGCTGAAAGAATTCCTGAGT
>CAZILR010000231.1:0-7753 GCA_964539995.1 uncultured Planctomyces sp. | reverse complement strand
GAAGAAGTCTGATATCACGATCAGCCAAGTGGCCCTTGTCTGGACACCGTGGTCCGTTGGAGCTGATGGCGAAGCTTGTTCGCTGGCGTGATCAGGAGCCTTGCCCCACGGCTGGCGAGTGTTTCAAAAGTAGGGTGGGTCGAGTCATCGAGACCCACCACGAACGGCCAGGATTTTGGGGGACTCGATGACTCGACCACACCCTACAGTGTTTTCCAACGCGACAAATTCGCCAGCCGTGAGCCTCGCTCTACCGCTGCTGGAGCAGCCGATTGTTTCTCGATAACTTGTTCGCCTCGCCACGGACCCCGACGCATTCCGAAAGGAGCGTGCGTGATGATCGTGAGAACGAACAGGTCTCGATTCTGGTTGTCTGTTGTCGGCAGTTGGCTCTTGCTGATCGGCGCGCCGAACCTCGCGGAAGCTCAGTTCGTGTTCCGCGATGTCGGCGATGAGGCGGGATTGTTTCCACACGTCAGCAAGATTGCGGGGCACTCGGCGTGCTGGGGTGATATTGACGGCGATGGCTGGCCCGATTTGTACGTCGCGACGTTCGGCGGGCATCCGTATGACTCGAAGCCAAATCAATTGTTTCGCAACGTGCGAGGAAAATTCACGCTTGATGAGCAACCCGCGCTGCGAGTGCTCGGCCGAGCCAGCGGGTCGGTCTTTGCCGATCTCGACAACGACGGCGATCTCGATTTGTACCTGTCGAATCATGCGATCGACGCGGCGGCCTACAAGCAGCCGCATTACGGAGCACCCAATTTTCTGTTTCGCAACGACGGCGGTGGACGGTTCGCCGACGTGTCTGCTGACTCGGGTTCGCGACCGACTGTCACCGGAGACTTCGCGGGCCGCAGCGTGACGGTGCTCGATTACGACGGGGACGGACTGCTCGATCTGCTGGTCGGCGAGTGCATTTACCAAGGCGGAAACGGCCGCACGAAGCTGTTGCGGAATCTCGGCGGCCTGAAGTTTCAAGACGTGACGGCGGCGGCCGGACTGCCGGTGCTCGCGACGGGACTCGGCGTTGCGGCGAGCGACGTCACCGGCGACGGATGGCCGGACCTGTTCATCGCCGGACGCGACGTGTTGAAGGCGGGACGCGATCCGGGCAATCACCTCTTCATCAACGATGGTCGTGGAGCGTTTCGCGAACTGCCGAAGACTCACGCCGACTTCACTTGGGATTACACGACGCACACGCCCGACGACACGACTTGCGGAGTGTCCATCGCCGACGTGAACCGCGACGGTCAGCCGGACATTCTGATCGGGCATCACTTCAGCCAGCCGTGGCACGTCGGCGGCGTGCCGGTGCGACTGTATTTGCATCGCGGCTTGGTGGACGGTCTCCCGAAGTTTGAAGACGTCACGGCGGCGGTCGGATTGAAGCCGCTGCCGATGAAGGCTCCACACGTCGAGATCCAAGACTTCAACAACGACGGCTGGCCGGACATCTCAACTCCGATCGTGAAGTTCGTGGGAGACAAGACGTTTCCGGTGATCTTCCAGAATCTCGGCGTCGAGGCCGCGACCGGCCTGCCTCGCTTCCGTGAAGACGCTCTGGCCGTGAACGATTTTCCGACACCGGACGACATCAAGATGGCCGGCACCGGCGAGTTCTTCGACAAGCTCGAACGTGAGCACAAGATCGTCTACACGGCTCCGGGGCCCAGCGGTGACTTCGATCGCGATGGACGCTTGGATTTCTTCCTCGCCAACTGGTGGGTCACCGCTCGCTCGATGTTGCTGAAGAATGAAACTCCTGGCGGCCACTGGCTGGATGTCGCGGTCGAAGGGACCGCGAAGCCAGGCGCATCCGGAGTGAACCGCGCCGGCCTCGGTGCCGTCGTTCGCGTTTATCCTCTCCCTGGGGAGGGAAAATCCAAAGCATTGCTGGGAGTTCGCGAAATCAGTTCCGGCTTCGGCTACACGTCTGGCCAAGAACCAGTTGCTCATTTTGGCCTCGGCACCGTTGAGAAGTGCTATGTCGAGGTCATCCTGCCGCACGGCCGCGGCAGATGGGAACGCCACGACGTCTCCGCCGATCAACGCATCGTCATTAAGGCCGAACCGTAACTTTGGTCGAATGCCGATCGCCGATGTCTACACAAATCAGCACCCCAAAGTTTCCGAAGGAGACCGATAATGTTCACAACGATTGGCCCGCGAGTTTTTGGAGTATGCTTCTTGGCTGGACTCAGCTTCGTGACGACAAAGGCTGAGGAACCGAAGCTGAATTGGTTACCAGCCACCGCTTACGCGATTCCGAAAGAGACCACGAACCAAGGGAGCGGCTACTTCTCGATCATCGCCGGCAAAAACGGGCGGCTTTACATCGGCACGGCGAAGTACGGCGTCGGGGCGTCTCTCGTCGAGTTCGATCCGGTCTCCAAGCAAATGAAAATCGTCGTCGATACGCACAAGGAGATCGGCACGACCGCCACCGGTTTCGCCTCACAGTCAAAGATTCACACGCGGAACAACGTCGGAGCCAGTGGCAAAATCTACTTCGCCACCAAACAGGGCTACCCGGAGAAGGACAAAGAGAAATGGGAGGACTACCCCGGCGGCTATCCGATGGTCTACGACCCGCAGACCGGCAAGACCAAGGTTTATCCGATTCCAGTGCCGCATCACGGCATCATCAGCATCACACCCGACGAGTCGCGCGGCATCGCGTACATCTCGACCTGCGCGGACAAGCAGCCGGAAGATTCACACTTCATGATTCTGAATTTGGAAACAGGCAAGTATCGCGATCTGATGGACTGCCATCACGTCTTCGCGTTCATCTGCATCGACCATCTCGGCCGAGCGTACCACCCGATCCTCGGCGGCGAGATCGCTCGGTACGATCCCAATACCGACAAGCTTGAACGACTGAAGCAAACGATTGACGGTCAGCCGCCAACCAAGGAATCGAATCTCGCGCTCCCGACCGGACATCCGATCAATTGGGACATCTCACCCGACGGCAAGACGCTGTACTGCCTGCCGATGAGCACCAATCAACTCTTCGCCTACGACCTGACCGCGACCGGCGACACACTGCCGGGCCGCAGCCTCGGCACTTTGGTGCCTGGCGCGAAGACCACCGACTGTCGAGCCATGTGCGTGGGCCCCACCGGCGAGGTCTGCGCCGCCGTCACCGAAGGAGGCAAGCTCGACAAGATCGACGCCGGTATCAACCTGCTGCACATCGTCCGCTATCGGCTGGGCACACCGGCCCCGGTTGATCTCGGCGCGGTCTCGATCAAGAACCCGGACTTCACCGAGTTCGTCGATAAAGAGGGCAAGCCACTGCCGATGCACTACGGGATCATCAAGCTCCCCGATGGCACGACGACGACCAAATACGTCAACCTCGGATGTGCCCAAACGAGCGACGGCCGCATCTATTCGCTGGCTCTCGTGCCGTACACGCTGCTGCAAGTCGATCCACCGAACTAAGCCAGTGGTGATTATCGCAGCGTGGAATTCGCGGGTTTCTCGGCTGTCACCGCCGGCCGAACTCGTTTCGGCACGACGATCTCGACGCCTTGTCGTGAAGTGATTACCGGTTGCTTTGACGCGGATTTGGGTTGGATTTCGGTCGTCGTCAGATTCGAGTCCTCGTGCTGCCCCGCTTTGACGAGCGTCTTCGGTTGCGGCCACTGAGCACTCGGAGCCGCCCTCCAGCCATTCGCACCAGAGGACGTGCGTTGAGCCATCCGCGAGGCGATCTGCATCCGCTCGCGGTAAATCTGCAAGCCATCGACAGCGTGATACAGCGGACCGCATTCCGCATTCACATGGCGATTGTTGATGAGGTCTTGAGCCACACAACGAATCCCGTTCTGAATCCACGGTTCTGACAGACGCGACTGCGGCAGCGCAACCATCAACCATTCGATCATGTGACCAGAACTGGTGATCCGGGTGTTGAAGTCCGTGCTGAAATCACGTCCCTTGAAGAAGTGCTTCGAGAAACTGCCGTCGGAGTTCTGCAAGGCTTTGGCCTCGGCGATGAAGCGTTGAATTTTCTGATCGGCTTCAAGCCAGACGCCTCGCAGCGGTTGTCGCGACTGCAAGTGCGCGTTGCGAGCGTACGCACACGCGAACAAGCTGTGAGTGCCGCCACACGGAGCGTCGTAAATCGTGTTCCGCAATTCGACGCGGAGCAGTTCTTCCATGCTCCAATGTTCGCCGTTCTTGTTGACCCATTGAGCAGTCGGTTCGAGGTAGTGAGCCAAGGCCCAGAGCGTCCAGGTCATCTCGACATGCGGATCACGGGTCACTTCCATCTTGGCATTGTTGATGATGTCCTGAACTGTGACGATCTCGCCCTGAGCGGTTTTGAATTCGTGCGTCGCAGGCAGACGGCACATCGTCAGATACCCCATGAATTGGGTGGGGTGCCCTTCAAACCAATACATTTGGCTGTAGGGATGCGCACGGCCTCCGTAAGGCGTCTTCTGGAACAACGACTCTCCTTGGAAGCTCGCGCCGTTCGAGGCCCACTCCAGCGCATTGATCTTTTTGTCGCTGTCTTTGATCTTGAGCTGGAAATCTTGGCGATAGGCCAGCAGTCCGTGAATGACTTGCCACGGCGTGTGCATGTCGGCCGTCAAGTAGCGACGGCTGGAGACTTCCACGGCCTCCGTGGCCAACTTCACGAGCGGATCGACCGGCTCGGCGACGACCGGAGCCGGTGTCGGTGGCTTGGGAGCTTCGCTGATCGGAGCTTGAACCTTCGTTGTGGACGGGCCGGAGAACAACGCCCGTGGATTCGCGTTGGCTGGTTGCGGGTTGACCTCGATCGGCGTCTCGAACTGCGAGTCGATGTCCATCGGCACTTCTGGCTTGGGAACGCTGGACTCGCCGGTCGGGGGTGTCGCCGTTGTGGTTGGCAGGGCATTTTCCGGCTCGGGACTTAGCGCTTCGGTCGCGGGCTTAGGCTCCGGTTTTGATTCGGGGCTCGTGGCCGGGGCAGAGTCCTCTTCGGACGCGACATCCGGACTGACGGCGGCCGGACGATCAGACCCCGTCAGCGGCAAGGGGTCGTCCGAGTGCGCCGGGTTCAGCGCGGTCCAGGTCGAGATGGCCAGCAGTAGTCCGACTTGAGTCCAAGATCGAAACGGTTTCATCGTGGTGGCGACTCCTGGTGGAAGATTCCGGTGAGGCAAACCTTCCCGATGACGGTGACTCGTCAGTCAAGCGCATTCTCCGAGCGAACGAACAATTCGCCCCCAGTTAGGTCGGTCAAACCGTGCGGCCGTCTTGGCGCGGAGCGCGCGGTTGCGCCCCAGAAGTCGAATGTTCGAGTCCGTCCGCCCGACTGATTCCGGAAACAGACACAATCGGCAGAGGCAGCGATAGTCGCAGAGTCTGCCAAGTCGCCACCAAGTGAGCAGATTCAACGTGACGAACCGAAGTCGGATGAATTTTCGCGAAGGTCGCTGAAGTGCGAGTTGCGTTACTCGGACGACTCTTGTGGCCGCAGCCACACACGTCCCGCGTCAATCACGCGCAGCGGCAACTCCAACTTCGTGCGCGGCGGCTGACCAACTTCGATCCTCGCGACCGAGAACCAACGTCCCGGTCGCTCTTCCACCAGCGTTACGTCAGACCACGGGATCAACAGCGGCGCGTGGCCGACGAAGATCGGCAGCATCGCCAGATAAATGCCGTCTGGAGACACGCGATAGGTGATGCCGCCGCTGTAATTCCAAAACCAACCGATTCTCAAATCCTGACCGCGAAAACGAACCCCCTCGTCCGGTTCACGATCCGCCAGATATCGCTCGGCCAACTTCGCCCAACCGCTGACTTGTCCAATCACGAAAAACAGGCCGGCGAAAAATCCGGGGAGCAGCGCGATTCCTATGTAAGCTTCCCAAGGCATGCTATTTCAGGAGAAGGCAGCCGGCAGAATGCAGCCATGCACTGCATTCTGCCTTCCGCTTTCTGGCTTCTTCCCTCCTCATCACTCCCACTCGATCGTGCTAGGTGGCTTGCTGCTGATGTCGTAAACGACGCGGTTTACACCACGAACGCTGTTGGTGATGCGGGTCGAGATTCGTTGCAACACGTCATACGGCAAATGAAACCAATCGGCGGTCATGAAGTCGTCGGTCTGAACCGCCCGGACGGCGACGGTGTCGTCGTAGGTTCGGTCGTCTCCCATCACCCCCACCGATTGCACGGGAAGCAACACGGCGAAGGCTTGTTGAACCTGTCGGTACAGCCCGGCTCGGTGCAGTTCTTCGATGACAATCGCGTCCGCTTGACGCAGCGTGGTCAGTTTTTTCTCGGTAATTTCGCCGAGACAGCGCACGGCAAGGCCGGGGCCGGGGAATGGATGCCGCCAAATCAGGTGTTCCGGCAGGCCGAGTTCGAGGCCCATTTGCCGGACTTCGTCTTTGAAAAGGTCTCGCAGCGGCTCGATCAACTCGAAGCCGAGTTCGTCCGGCAGGCCGCCGACGTTGTGATGCGCCTTGATCGTCGCGGCCGGGCCGTCGGGGCTGCCGCCCGATTCGATGACGTCCGGATAGAGCGTCCCTTGAGCCAGAAACTTCGCATTCGGGATCGACTTCGCTTCATGGCGGAAGACCTCGATGAAAACCCGGCCGATGATTTTTCGTTTTTGCTGCGGATCGCTGACTCCCTTGAGTTCGTCGAGGAACCGCTTCCGAGCATCAACCACATGCAGGTCGGTCTTGAAGTGCTGCGAGAATCGGTCGCGGACCTCATCGGCTTCGCCGAGCCGCAGCAGCCCGTTGTCCACGAAGATGCACGAGACTTGATCGCCGATCGACCTCGACAGCAGCGCCGCAACGACCGACGAATCGACACCGCCGGACAGTCCGCAGATCACTCGATTGCTGCCGACTCGTTCGCGAATGCCGACGATCTCACTTTCGATGAAGTCGCTGATCCGCCACGACCCGCGACAGCCGCAGATGTTCTTCACGAAATTCGCGAGCAGCCGGCTGCCATGCTCGGTATGGGTGACCTCCGGATGAAACTGGATTCCGAAGATCGGCTTCGACCGGTGTTTCGCAGCGGCGTGCGGACAAGTCTCGGTCGTCGCGATTGGCTCGAAGTCAGCGGGCAGGTCGCGGACTTGATCGCCGTGGCTCATCCAAACTTGGAACTCCTGCGGCACGCCGTCGAACAAGCCACTGGGCGAGAGGACTCGGCACGCGGCATGACCGAATTCGCGTGTGTGCCCGGCGGTGACTTCGCCTCCTTGAGTGTGACACGTCACTTGCATCCCGTAGCAGATTCCAAGGATCGGAATGCCAAGTTGAAAAATCTCCGGATCAGGTTGCGGCGAACCTTTGCCGTAAACGCTGGCCGGCCCGCCCGACAGGATCAATCCTTTCGGGGCGATCTGACGAATGCGAGAGGCCGGCAAGTCATGCCGCACCAACTGGCAGAAGACGTTGTTTTCGCGGACTCGGCGAGCGATGAGCTGCGCCGTCTGCGACCCGAAGTCGAGCACCAAAACTTGCTCGTCAACCGTCGATCCAATGGGAGTCGCGGCACGTTTCGCCGCCGTCGAATTCGCAGACATGAGTGGCTATTTCCAATCCAATTCCGAGCGAGAGAAAGGGCGGATGGTATTACCGTCCCCCCGAAAAGGGTATTGTCCGGCCGGCGTAGACCGGACGCCCACGTCCGGTCGTTCGGACGTAGGCGTCCGAGCCACTTTAGGACACAATCATGGCCGATTGGTGGCACGAATTCCGTCGGCAAATGC
>CAZILR010000230.1:0-7759 GCA_964539995.1 uncultured Planctomyces sp. | reverse complement strand
GTTCTTTTTCACTCCCCTCCCGGGGTTCTTTTCATCTGTCGCTCGCGCTACTTTTTCTCTATCGGACACCAAGTCATATTTAGCCTTAGGAGATGGACCTCCCAGATTCAGGCCCGGTTTCACGTGACGGGACTTACTCGGGTACACACAAGAAGTTTGCACGACTGCCGAATACGGGACTATCACCCTCTATGGTAGAGCTTTTCTTCTCACTTCTTCTAGCCGGCAAATTGGTAACTTCCATATAGCATGCCCCACAACCCCAGAGGCAAAGCCTCTGGTTTAGGCTATTTCCGCGTTCGCTCGCCGCTACTGACGGAATCGAGATTTCTTTATTTTCCTGCGGTTACTGAGATGTTTCACTTCGCCGCGTTTGCTCAGGAATTTCGGGATCAACGCTTGTTTGACAGCTACCCCGAACTTATCGCAGCCTTCCACGCCTTTCAGAGCCGCTTGGTGCCAAGACATCCTCCATACGCCCTTAATTGCTTGACCACTTTTATCTTTGGCTTCTCGCGATTCGCATCGCGTCTGCCATTCAAGCTTATTCACCTTGGACGCTCGCGCTCCATTTGGAGCGCATTGAGATTGTGTATTGCAGATTTCACAACCACCGAATTGTCAAAGAACTACGTCAAATTTTGCGGCCACATTTTTGGGCGGCCGCAAAAGGCGAGCGAGGATGTTATTGGCATCCACGCTGGGGGTCAACCGATCGGCCCGACTTTTTGAAAATCAGACTTAGACCGGTTCATTGCCACTGGAGACGACCGGGATCGAACCGGCAACCCCTAGCTTGCAAAGCTAGTGCTCTCCCAATTGAGCTACGTCCCCGAAGCATCACTTGCTCGCGGACGAGACCGGACCCCCGATGGCCTCCGGACGTGAGCGAGTGGGCGTAATTGGATTCGAACCAATGACCTCAGCTTTATCAGAGCTGCGCTCTAGCCAACTGAGCTATACGCCCAAATGCACAAGGGCAGGGATTTTGCCGTCTCTCCGTCGCGGTGTCCAGCCACCGAAACCACGAAATGCGGGGGAGATAGCACCCGGAGGGTGATTGCATCTCTTGTGAGTCCTGTCGGATACGGCTAACAAAGGCTCAAGATACCACTCAAAGATTCGTCCAGACCTCACGACATGTCGGACGACGCCGATCAAGGCGATCTTCCGACAATTTGCGGCTTTATTTCTTTCACGCGATCGATGTTTTCGATTGCAACCCACCGAGCTGCCTTGCCAGTTTTGCGGGTAACTCTTCAGACGCCCAAGCTTCATCATGATCGAGCCAGCTCAATCCTACGAACAGGCAATCGACTTCTTGTTCGAGCGAATCAACTTTGAGCGAATCCCGGCCAGTGGCAAGCACGACTTCAAGCTCGGCCGAATGCATCGATTGCTAGAGCTTCTTGGCCACCCACAGAATCACCTTCCGACGGTCCATATCGCGGGAACAAAAGGCAAAGGCTCCACCGCAATCATGCTCGCTGAAATGTTGAGCTCGGCTGGATATCGAGTCGGGCTCTACACCTCACCGCATGTGGAGGCTTTTGAAGAACGAATGCGGGTTGCCGGACAGCAACCGACACCCGATCAAATTGTCGATCTTGTGCGGCAAGTACAAACCGCTGTCGGCCGTTGCGAGTCTGACCCGTCACCATTTAGTCCTACTTTTTTTGAAGTCACGACCGCACTTGCCTGGCTGTTCTTTGAGATGCAGCGAGTTGAAATCGTTGTCTTAGAGGTTGGGCTAGGTGGGCGATTGGATTCAACCAACGTCTGCTCGCCAATCGCTTGCGTACTCACCACGATCAGCCGAGACCACACGCAATTGCTTGGCAGCAGCTTGGCTCAAATTGCCCAAGAAAAGGCCGGGATTGTGAAGCCATTGATTCCGGTCATCAGTGGCGTCCAAGGCAGGGAGGCACAAGAAGTCATCGCCTCAACATGCCGCGAAAGAAATTCGGAGCTTTGGCAACTCGGCCAAGATTTCAGCTATTCCCACACGCCCCAGTCTTGCCTGAAACCAGGCGACGCAAAAGTTGAGCGATTGCCGACTGACTTTGGAACGGTTGACGTTGTGACTCCGGCCGGATCGTGGCCATCCATGCCACTCACCCTAGCCGGCGAGCACCAGGCCCACAACACGGCCGTTGCATTGGCAACGATCGACAAGCTTCGGCAACTCGGATGGAGTGTCTCACGAGAGGCCGCGCGAAGCGGACTTGCCAATGTGCGATGGCCGATGCGAATCGAAGTTCTGGCTCAACGACCGACCGTGATCGTTGATGCCGGCCACAATTGGGAATCCATTTCGGCGCTGGGACGAACACTCGACGAGTCGTTTTCATCGCCAGAACCGGGAGGGCGGCCATCTCGGCGCGTGTTAATTTTCGCGGCAACAAAGGACAAGGACATCATTGGCATCGCTCGGCAATTGCTCCCCCGTTTTGACACCGTCATCCTGACACAGTACCTCAATAATCCTCGCGCGGTTCCTCCGAGTTCGCTGCTGCGACAGGTTCAGTCCGTCAGTGACGTGGCGTGCCATGTCGCGTCCACTCCGACCGAAGCTTGGCTGCTCGCTCAGCAAGTTACGACTTCTCAGGATTTGATCTGCGTAACGGGGTCGTTTTTTATTGCGGCAGAAATCCGCGAGCTAATCCTGCAAGGCAATCGCCCCAGTCATTGACCGAATTCATTCGCATGACCGGGGTTCAGCGCGGCGGTATTGACTCTCGCTCTGTGACTACAATTTTCGAGGCGACGACTCGATGGGGGCGGACATGACTGCGGATATTGGACGCTGGATTGAGCAGGCCCGCGCGGGGGACAGTGCCACGCTGGGGCAACTGCTCGAGTCGTATCACAACTACCTGCGATTGTTGGCGCGGATTGAGATCGGCCGGCGATTGCAGGGAAAGGTTGATGCGTCCGACGTCGTGCAGGAGACCTTTCTCGAAGCACATCGTCACTTCCCGAACTTTCACGGGCATGCCGAAGGCCAGTTCGCTCAATGGCTGCGGACGATCTTGGCGACGACGTTGTCGAACATCGTGCGGCGGTATTTGGGGACACAAGCTCGTGACCTGCGATTGGAACGCCAATTGGCAGAGGACTTGGATCAATCGACATGTGCCCTCGGACAGATGTTGGCCGATCCGCATAGTTCGCCGAGCGAACAAGTGATGCGCGGCGAACAAAGTCTGTTGGTGGCCGAAGCGATGGCTCGCCTGCCGGAGGATTATCAGACGGTGCTCGTGTTGCGACATCTGGAGGGGCTGACGTTTCCGCAAGTGGCCGAGCGCATGAGCCGCAGCGTGGACAGTGTTGAAAAATTGTGGCTGCGCGGCCTGACAAAACTGAAGAAAGAGTTCAACGAGGCGAAGTCATGAACGCCCACCAAGACGACCTCACGCAAGACGATCCGCGAATCCTGCAAGCATCGCGCGAGTATCTCGCCGAACTGGAAGCGGGGCACAAGCCGGATCGCCAAACGTATCTCACGCGGTATCCAGAGTTGGTCGATCAACTCTCGGAATGTTTCGATGGGATCGAGCTGGCCCAGTCGTTGCGACCTCCGGTGCCGATTCCGCAGTTGCAGCCGGAGTTCACCGCGAGCCCGCTGGGCGACTTTCAGATTCTGAACGAGATCGGTCGCGGCGGCATGGGAGTCGTCTACGAGGCGATTCAATTGTCTCTGGGCCGCCGAGTCGCACTCAAAGTGCTGCCGTTCGCGGCGGCGCTCGATGCCAAACAACTGCAACGCTTCAAGAACGAAGCGACCGCTGCGGCTCAATTGCATCACACGAACATCGTTCCGGTGTACGCGGTCGGCTGTGAACGAGGGGTTCATTTTTACGCGATGCAGCTCATTGAGGGACGGTCGCTCTCGGCGGTCATCCGAGAGTTGCGAGGCGATTCTCCGAACGATCTGAGTTCCTCGTCGCTGGCGACGACCGCTGCGTATCACGCCAGTGCGACGGTTGCGCAATCGTATGCGACGAGTGCAACGCAGCATTCGGGGCGCAGTCGCGAGAGCTTTCGGACGTCCGCACGCATCGCGGCTCAAGTGGCCGATGCGCTGGAGTACGCTCATGAGGCGGGAATCGTGCATCGCGACATCAAACCCGCCAATCTGCTGCTCGATGCCAAAGGTGCCGTCTGGATTACAGACTTCGGCTTGGCCCAAATCGTCGCCGATGTCGGCGTGACTCAGACCGGCGATCTGGTCGGCACGCTGCGTTACATGAGCCCCGAACAAGCGTCTGGCCGTCGGATTCCCGTCGATCATCGCGCGGACGTTTATTCGCTCGGCGCGACCTTGTACGAGATGCTCTCGCTGGCACCGATCTTCTCCGGCACGGATCGCCCGACGTTGTTGCTGCAAATTTTGAACGACGATCCACGCCCGCTGCGACAGATCGACCGCGCCATTCCAATCGAACTGGAAACCATCGTGCTCAAAGCGACGGCGAAAAGTCCCGCCGAACGCTACGCGACCGCCGGTGAGATGGCGGCCGATCTGCGGCGTTATCTCGACGAGATTCCCATTCTTGCTCGGCGTCCAACGCTCATCGACCGGTCGAGAAAGTGGATGCGGCGACATCCGTCGTTCGTCGGTGCAGCGGTGCTGCTTTTGGTCTGCGGAGTGATCGGGTTGATGGTCACGACGGCGCTGGTGGCTCACGAGCAGGCGGAAACTCAAGCCGCCTACCAACGCGAAACCGAACGTGCGGCCGAAGCCGAAGCTCGTTTTGTCTTGGCTCGCCGCGCCGCTGATGAAATGATTCAGGTCGCCGAAGAAGAATTGGCAGACAACCCTTTCCAAGAGGGCCTGCGCAAGCGACTGCTGGAATCCGCGCTGGAGTACTACCAAGAGTTCATCAAACAGCGTGGCGAGAAGCCGGAAGCTCAAGTGGAACTGTCCATCGAGCGCGACCGCGTGAAAACAATTCTGGATGACCTCACGGTTTTGCAAGCGGATCGGCAAACCTACCTGCTGCGCGAACCAGCGGTGCTCGCCGACATGGGTGCGTCGGCAGAGCAACGCCAACGACTCACCGGTGTCACCGAGCCGCGCGAATCAAACCGTGAATTCCGGGATCTGCCGCGCGAAGAACAACGGCGACACATGCTCTCCATCGCTCGCGAGCACGAAACCGCGCTGGCCGCGATTCTTAGTACGAAGCAGATTCAACGACTCCGGCAAATTGCGCTGCAATGCCAGGGGCCACGCGAACCCGATGCCGCAAGGGCACTGAAGCTCACGACCGAACAGAAAGATCGCCTGCGAACGATCGAAACCGAAGCGCATCGCGGCTTCTGGGAGCGACTTCGCAAAGAGATGAAAGAGCCGTCGGCAGGACCGAAGGAACCATCAACCACCGAGTCCAACGAAGACCGAGCCAAAGCCACAATGAAAAAGATGCTGACCGTGCTGACCGTCGAACAACTCCAACGCTGGCACGAGCTGACGGGCAAGTCGTATCAAGGCCCGTTGTTCTTCCCTGGCCGACAAGGCCCGCCCGGCCCGCCTCGCTTCTAGCCGGATGCCGTTGTGATCGGCGAGCGTCACGATTCTTCGATAAATCACGACACCTAAACGGCGGTCTTGGGTTTGAGTTCGTGACTCAAATTTGGCGAACATGGGATGGGCGTTTTGTCCATCCATTTTTGGAGGCGGCGAAGAACGCTCCTCCTGTCGAACGGAGATTCTCATGCCGTGGCGAAGTCTGATGTGTCTGGCAACCTGCGGCCTGGTGGTCGTTACGACCGCGCTGGGTCAAGGCTTTCGAGGGCCAGGGCCGGGTGGTCCGCGCGGCCCCGGATTCGGTGGACCAGGCGGCGATCCGATGGGTTCGGTCATGCTGATCGGAATCTCGGAAGTGCAGCAAGAATTGAAGCTCTCCGACGAGCAAAAGCCCAAGGTGATGGATGTCCTCAGCAAGACGCAGGAGCAGTCTCGCGCGGTCTTCGAGGGGGTCAACTTCCAAGAAGTCTTCACGCTGGAAGAAAAAGAACGCGATGAGCGGTTCGCGAAGATGCGGACTCAGATGGAAGGGATCACCAAGCAGGCCGAAGAGCGGCTCGCCAAAATTCTGGACAAATCACAAGCCAGCCGCTTCTCAGAACTCCAATTGCAGCGCGGCGGTGTCGGTTCGCTGCTGCGCGACGAAGTCAGCAAGCCACTGAAACTCAGCGACGAGCAGCGTGACAAGCTGCGCGAATTGATCGAACAGAATCCACCGTTCTTCGCGTCACCCGACCAACGCAAGAAGGTCGAGACGGATGCAGTCGCAGTACTCAGCGCGAAACAGAAAGAGCAGTGGACTAAGCTCAAGGGAGCAGACTTCAAGTTCCCCGAACAAGGCTTTGGCTTCGGTCCTCCAGGCGGCCCCGGAGGCTTCGGTCCACCCGGAGGTGGCGGTCCAGGTGGTCCGATGCAGCGCGAGCGACAACTCGTCAAACAGTTTGACAAAGACGACGACGGCCGCTTGAACAAAGACGAACGCCAAGCAGCTCGTGATTCGATGAAGAGTGACGGTGGTCGTCGCGGTGGCTTCGGCCCTCCAGGTGGCGGCCCCGGCGGACGCGGCCCATTCGGAGGCCAATCCGAGCCAGGCAAGCCTGGCCCGCACGTCTCGCCCGACGACGTCACGCCCAGCGACGCACCGCTCTACGACCCACACGTCTTGAGGACAATTTTCATCGACTTTGAAGGCAAGGATTGGGAAGCGGAGCTCGCCGACTTCAACAACACCGATGTCGAAGTCCCGGCGACTCTGACGGTGGACGGCAAGAAATATCCGAACGTCGGCGTCCACTTCCGAGGCATGTCGTCGTACATGATGGTTCCGGCTGGTTCCAAGCGGTCGCTGAATCTGTCGCTCGACTCCGTGGACTCGAAGCAGCGGCTGTACGGCTACAAGACGCTGAACCTGCTGAACGCTCACGAGGATGATTCGTTTCTCAGCTCGGTGCTGTACTCGCACATCGCGCGGCAACACATGCCGGCTCCGAAGGCCAACTTCGTGAAGGTCGTCATCAACGGCGAGAGCTGGGGCGTGTACGCCAACGTGCAGCAGTTCAACAAGGACTTCCTCGCCGAAAACTTTCCTTCGACGAAAGGGACTCGCTGGAAAGTCTCTGGCTCTCCGGGCGGAGGTGGCGGTTTGGAATACATCGGCGACAACGTCGAGGACTACAAGCGTCGCTACGACATGAAGACCGACGATGACAAGGCGTGGAAGAAACTGATCAAGCTCTGCAAGACACTCAACGAGACACCGGCCGATGAGTTGGAGTCCGCGCTTGAGCCGATGCTCGACATCGACGGACTCTTGTGGTTCCTCGCGATCGATAACGCGCTCATCAACTGCGACGGCTATTGGATTCGAGCCAGCGACTACAGCATTTTTCTGGATGCGAAGGGCAAGTTTCACATCCTGCCACACGACATGAACGAAGCGTTCCGCGCCCCGATGGGACCGGGCTTCGGATTTGGCCCAGGCGGCCCCGGTGGTCCGGGCGGCGGTCCTCCCGGACGCGGCGGTTTCGGCGGCGGCCCACCTGGTGGTCGGCCGGGTGAAGCTCGTCCCGACGGACCTCGCGGCGAGCAGCGCCGACCCGAAGACCGACGGGCCAACGGGGACCGTCCCAATGGTCCGCGCCCCGGCGAGAATGCTCGACCGGGTGGCCCCAGCTTTGATCTCGATCCGCTGATCGGACTCGATGACGTTCGCAAGCCGCTGCGCAG
>CAZILR010000229.1:0-7765 GCA_964539995.1 uncultured Planctomyces sp. | reverse complement strand
CGGCGCGGCTGACGCCGTCGGGGTTCTCGAGGTAGGGGACCGGGTCGCCTTGGCCCCGGAGCGCGACGCCGCCGTGGCGCGTCGGTAGAAACCCGCTTCCCCACAACCGGTGATAGAGGGCCTGTCCGTTGCCGGTGGCGGGGAAGGCCGGCGTGAACACGACGAAGGCCGGGAGATCGTTGCTCTCGCTTCCCAGGCCGTACGCCAGCCACGAGCCGAGGCTCGCCTTGCCGGGAACTTCACTGCCGGTCATCACGAACGTGCATGCCGGATCGTGATTGATCGCGTTCGTGTGAACCGTCTTGATCACGGCGAGGTCATCGACGTGCTTGGCCGTGAACGGCAGCAGCTCACTGACCCACGTTCCGCATTGGCCTTGCTGAGCAAACTTGAACTTCGACGGAGCGACCGGCAGGCGCGACTGACCGCTGGTCATCGTCGTGATCCGTTGCCCCATGCGAATGCTGTCGGGAAGTTGCTTGTCAAAGTGATCCTTCAGCACCGGCTTGTGATCCCACAAGTCGATCTGCGACGGCCCGCCGTTCATGTGCAGATAAATGATCGCCTTCGCCTTCGGCGCGAAGTGCGGCAGATCCGGCAACGGGGGATTCATCTGCTGGGCCGCATTCGCTGTACGAGCCACCCCGTTGGCCATCATCGCAGCCAACGCCGTTCCACCAAGTCGCAGCCCCGTCGAACCAAAAAACTGGCGTCGCGTTTGACGTCGCTGAAATTCCAGAAGCGGGTTCATGGCAAGCTCCGAGTCGTCTCGTAGGATGGCCGCCCTCGGCCGTCGCTGTTTTTCGCATGAGTCTTGGGGGCAAACACGGACGGCCGAGGGCGGCCATCCTACGTTCAGTTTCGCACCACCGTCTCATCGAGATTCAAAATCAGGTTGGCGATCAACGTGTAGGCCGCCAACTCGGTGTCGGGATGGTTTGTCTTGCGCTTGGATTCGCCGACCGAGACCACTTGTTTGGCGGCGGCAGCGTCATCTCGATAGCGCTGGAGGTATTGCTCCAGCGCACGCTTCACGACAGCCAACTCTTCTGGCTTCGGCGAGCGGGACAACGTCGCTCGATAAGCAAACGTGATCCGCTCATCCGCCGTTGAGCCACCTTCCGAGAGGATGCGTTCGCCGAACGCGCGAGCGGCCTCGAAGTGTTGCGTGTCATTGAGCAGTTGTAGCGCTTGCAGCGGCGTGTTGCTCCGTTCGCGGCGCGTGCAAAACTGTTCGCGGTTCGGGCCATCGAAGTTGCTCATGAACGGCGGCGGAGCGGTTCGTTTGAGGAACGCATAAATGCTCCGCCGGTAAATCGCTGAACCGTGGTCTTGCAGATAGAACCGTGTGTTGCTGTCCGAGTAGCCGACTGGCTCCCAAAGATTGGGCGGCTGATAGCTCTTCACGCCACGACCTCCCATCTCCAGGTTGATGAGGCCACTGACGAACAGCGCGTTATCGCGAATCTGTTCGGCATCGAGCCGAAAACGCGGGCCACGAGCATACAGCCGGTTTTCCGGATCAAGTCGCAGCAGGTCGGGAGTGACTCGTGTGTCCTGGCGGAACGTCGCCGAAGTGAGCAGCAGTCGGACCAGCGCCTTCGTGTCCCAGCCGTTCTCGCGATACCAGATCGCCAACCAGTCGAGCAGTTCGGGATGACTCGGCGGTTCCCCCTGCGAACCAAAATCGTAGCTGGTCTTCACCAAGCCCGTGCCGAAGAACTGCTGCCAGAAACGATTCACCGTGACGCGAGCGGTCAGCGGGTGATCGGGAGCCAGCAGCCAATTTGCAAGATCGAGCCGATTGGGTCGAGCCTCCGCCGCCAGCTTCTTCAACGGCGGGAACACGGCCGGGACGCTCGGTTCGACTTTCTCGCCCGGCTTGTCGTACTGGCCACGCAGCATGACGAACGCTTCGCGCGGCTTGTCGAGGTCTTTGAAGATGAACGTGCCGGGAATCGATTCTTCGAGCAACGTCCTGGCCGAGTTCGCCGCAAGCCACGCTTGTTGACGTTGCTGAAGTTCCGCATCACTCGCGCGAGCGACGAACGCCAAATAGAACTGTCGCAACTTGTCGCGGAGTTCGTCGGTCTTCTTATTCTCAGGCTTTTTCTCATCGCCGTTTTGAACCGGTGACGGACCAGCTTTGAGCAACGCGGCCAATTCACCAGGGATACCGGGCGTGTCTTTGCCGGCTCGCTCTTTCCACCAGGCGCTGAATGACAATCGCAGATCCGTCGCGGGATTCACGTCACCCGTGATGGTCAATCCGTCCCACCACGCGACGCCGCCGAATTGCGCGAGGGACACACTGCGAACAATGTCTCCCGGTTGCAGGTCCAATTTGTCGGCGGGGATGACGAGTTCAATCCACTGATTCGGTGACCGTGTTTCTCCGAGCCAACTCTTGTCCGTGGTGGCCGCCCCGTAGTTCTTCGGATCACCCCACAGGAAGCGGCGGTTGCCTCGGCTGGTGATCAGTTCCAGCGACAGAGTTTGCGACGGTTCATACTCGTCGAGACGGACCCACACGGTGAGCTTCGGATTTTCAGGAATCACGAACGGCTGCAACGAGTTCTCAAACTTGTCGTGGTAATTCGCCGCTCCGAATTGCTTGAGTGCCCGGCGGCCCTGCGGTGGATCGACTTCAGGGGCCGTGCTCCACACGGAATTGTTTCGCGAGGAGCAAGTTGCTTTCGAGCCAAACGGAAAAACGTCATCCAGCCAAACATCCCTGACCGCTTGTTTGGCCGGCGGCGGTTGAACATCGGCCGGGTCCGAGTACGCGACGCGAGCGGCGGCGGCCTCAAGCTGTTGCTTGGCCACAGTCTCGTCCGTCTGCAACTTCGTCAGCGCGGCCTTTTGCTCCGCAGTCGAGAGCTTGAAGAACGGATCGGTCGTGTTCGTGTTGCGATCCATGCCAGGATCAGCAGCCGAGTAGAAAAACGCATACAGCGAGTAAAACTCGCGCGTCGTTAGCGGGTCGTATTTGTGGTCGTGGCAGACGGCGCAGCCGCCGGTCAGCCCCATCCAGGTTTGCACCATCGTGCTGGTCCGATCGACCGCGTAACGATAGACCCATTCCGCTTCGATCGAACCTCCTTCGCTGGTGGTCACGTTGCAACGATTGAAACCGGTCGCGACGAGTTGGTCCTGAGTTGGGTTCGGCAGCAGATCACCCGCGAGTTGTTCGACGGTGAACTTGTCGAACGGCTGGTTGGCGTTGAACGCCTTAATGACCCAATCCCGATACGCCCACATGGAGCGCTCGTTATCGAGATGCAGCCCGTGCGTGTCGGCGTAGCGCGCGACATCCAGCCAATGCCGAGCCATCTCCTCGCCAAATCGCGGCGACTGGAGATACCGATCGACCATCCTCTCGTAAGCCTGCGGCGATGAGTCCGCCTCAAACTCCGCGACTTCTTTCGGTGTCGGTGGCAGCCCGGTCAACGCGAACGCCACACGGCGGATCAGCGTCGAGCGATTTGCCTCTGGACGCGGCGCAAGACCTTCCTTCTCCAGCCGTGCAAGGACGAAGCGGTCGATGCTGTTCTTTGTCCAAGTATCGTTCTTCACCGACGGATCGGCTGTCTTCGCTGGCGTCTCGAATGCCCAGTGCTTCTGATACGGAGCACCTTGCTCGATCCACTTCCGAATCGTCGCCTTCTGTTCGGCCGTGAGTTTTTTCTTCGTCGCCGGCGGAGGCATCACGGCGTCCGGATCTTCCGAGATCAAGCGTTGCCAGACTTCGCTCTTCGCGAGATCGCCCGGCTTGATCGCCATGTGTCCGTCTCGCTCCATCAACGCACTGTCCGCCACATCCAACCTCAAGTCGGCTTTCCGTTGTTTGGCATCAAAGCCATGACACGCAAAGCAATTCGCCGACAAGATCGGCCGAATATCCCGATTGAACGAAATTTCGTCTGCCCGCGCTGAAACACTCGTCGCGAACAGAAGAAAACACACACTCAGCAAGGCTCGGTGCATAGCGAACTCTTCGTTTCGACAAACGGCAAACTAGCGACGATGATGATGGTGCATCCGCACGATCATTTCAAAGAGGCGACGGCTTTTGTAGTCGTCGGAGATTAGATGTCACAACAGCGCAAGGAGATCGTGGGCATCGATTGCTATCCATTGTGAAACCACTTTCTCACTCTCCCGCGGTTTCTCGGCACCTTCGATGGCCTGCAAGACCAAAGGCTTGTGACCGCACACTTCGAGCGGTTCCAGTTCGGATGTCGCGGCAAAAGGCCGCTGAAGTCGTGAGGCTTCAGGCCGGAACTCTCACGAGTTCCGCGACTGCCGGCGTGGAAGCGCACGAGTGACCGCGTCGCAGGTTGTCGTTGCCTCACTGCCACACGACGCGCATCGCACGATGCGGCTCATTGATCGCCGTTTGTGTCGGTCGATTGCACGCAGTCAACGTAGTAGCGCCGTGTGCCGTCGATGGTTTCCTCGACGAGGCCGTGGATGTCCGTGTCGAAGCCGGGAAAACGTGCATTGAACATGCGGGCGAATTTCAGGTATTCGACGATCGTTTTATTAAACTGTTCGCCGGGGATCAGCAGTGGGATGCCTGGTGGATACGGCGTCAGCAGCACAGCAGTCGCGCGGCCTTCAAGTTGGTCGATCTCCACACGATCGACTTCCCGATGGGCCATCTTGGCGAAAGCGTCAGATGGCTTCATCGCGGGCTGCATTACCGAGAGGTACATCTCGGTGGTTAAGCGAGCGACATCGTTCAACTTGTAGGTGTCGTGAATCTGCTGACAGAGATCCTTCAGACCAATCCTCTCATAGTGCGGGAATTGCTGGCAGAACTCCGGCAGGATGCGCCACATCGGCTGGTTCTTGTCGTAGTCGTCTTTGAATTGCTGCAACGCGCTCAGCAGGGTATTCCAGCGGCCCTTGGTGATGCCGATGGTGAACATGATGAAGAACGAATACAGACCGGTCTTTTCGACGATGACGCCATGTTCAACGAGGTAGCGCGTCACAATCGATGCGGGGATGCCGGACTCGGCAAATTTTCCGGAGACGTGCAGGCCCGGAGTGATCAACGTGGCCTTGATCGGGTCGAGCATGTTGAAGTTCGGTGCGAGATTGCCGAAGCCATGCCATTCCTCGTCGGCTTTCAGCATCCAGTCGTCTTGTTGACCGATGCCATCTTCCGCCAGGACTTCCGGTCCCCAAACTTTGAACCACCAACCGCTTCCCCATTCTTCTTCAACCTTGCGCATGGCGCGGCGGAAGTTCAATGCCTCGGTGATCGACTCTTCGACGAGCGCAGTGCCGCCGGGAGGCTCCATCATCGCGGCCGCGACGTCGCAGGAGGCGATGATCGCGTACTGCGGCGAGGTCGAGGTGTGCATCAAATACGCCTCGTTGAAAATATGCTTGTCGAGTTTCTGCGTCTCGGATTCACGCACCAAAATCTGCGACGCCTGCGAGATTCCCGCCAGTAACTTATGCGTCGAGTGCGTCGCGAAGATCATCGTCTCCTTGGAGCGTGGACGGTCTTTGCCGATCGCGTGCATGTTTTTGTAGAAGTGATGAAACGCGGCATGCGGGAGCCAGGCTTCGTCGAAATGCAGCGTCCCGATCTTGCCGTCGAGCATCTCTTTCAGCGTTTCCACGTTGTAGACGATGCCGTCGTAAGTGCTCTGCGTGATCGTCAGGATACGAGGAATTCGATCAGGGTGCTTGGCTTGCGCCGCGCGAGCGAACGGGTTTGCTTCGATTTTCTTCTGAATGTTTTCTGGAGCGAATTCTTCCAGCGGAATTGGCCCGATGATCCCCAGATGATTGCGTGTCGGCGTCAAAAATACCGGCACGGCACCAGTCATGATGATCGAATGCAAAATGGATTTGTGGCAATTGCGATCGACAACCACGATGTCGCCCGACGCGACTGTCGAGTGCCACACCATCTTGTTGGACGTCGATGTGCCGTTGGTCACGAAGAAGCAATGGTCGGCGTTAAAAATTCGTGCCGCGTTTCGTTCTGAGGCGGCAACCGAGTTCTTCGACCGCGTTGCACACGTCGGCGCGCAGCATGTTCTCGCCGAAGAACTGGTGAAACATCTGGCCGACGGGACTCTTCAAAAAGGCAACGCCTCCTGAATGTCCTGGGCAATGCCACGAGTACGAACCATCCTGAGCGTAATGGACCAGTGCCCGAAAGAACGGAGGCGGCAGACTGTCGGTGTAGGCTTTGGCTTCGCGGATAATGTGCCGAGCGACGAACTCCGGCGTATCCTCGAACATGTGAATGAAGCCGTGCAATTCACGCAGAATGTCGTTGGGGATGTGCCGCGACGTGCGCGTCTCGCCATAGAGATAGATCGGGATTTCCGCGTTCTTACGGCGGATCTCCTCGATGAACGCTCGCAGATTCAGCATGGCGGGATCGAGTTCCGGCCCCGGCGTGAATTCCTCATCGTCGATCGACAGGATGAAGGCTGACGCCCGGCTCTGTTGCTGAGCGAACTGCGACAGATCGCCGTAGCTGGTCACTCCCAGCACCTCAATTCCCTCGCGTTCAATTGCTTCCGCCAACGCTCGAATGCCCGACCCCGATGTGTTCTCTGACCGAAAATCCTCGTCGATGATGACGATGGGAAACCGAAACTTCATTGTGAAACTCCGAAAACACTCTGCGAGGGGCATCGCCCACACGACGACGCGAGAACTGCGAATGAGAACGATTGCGGCGGAGAATACAATTGCCATGTCCGTTTGGCGAAACCAAGCCTGAAGAAGTCTCAGAAGCGATCCCGACAACCTTTGCGGGCCTCACCTTGGTTGACATTGGCTGAACTCCTGACTGGTTTGACTGGTTCGCGATTCCTTGACAGCCAATAACTCACATGACCTTCGTGACGTCGTCAGCCGTTAACCCGGATGATTCATGATTTGCGGAGAGATCGACGGCGCACCGCCGTCGCTGAAATCGTGAGATTTCGGACGGATGCCGTGGAACCGCGCCGAAGTCTCAAGACTTCGGCTACGAAGCATGAATCATCCGCGTTTTTCGATGTTTCGGTCGGTCTACGGAATCGCAGAGCCTGTGGCACTCGGATTCCGCGAACCTGGACCACCTGGCGTTAGGCCATCTCCGTCAGACGCTTGATGAGGATCGTCGCGTAGGAGCCGCGAGGCAGGTCGAACGACAGCGTCAGTTTGCGTCGGCCCTCGTACATCTCGTCAAGGTCGGACTGGTGCTGCACATTCGCGGGAACGTAGATCGCGGCTCGCTGGCCTTTTGAGAAGAACGCGTCGCGCGGAAATTTGACGCGCATCGTGCGTGGTTCGAGGCCGAACTCGGCGAGCACTCGGTGCAGACGGTCGAACAGCGGGCCGGCTTCCAGTTTGAGCCGGGCGGACGGCAGCAGCAGGCGGAGGTCGAGCAAATCGCCGCGCTGCAATTCGTCGAGCGAGCGAAAGAACGGTGACGGTCGCTCGCCGAACTCGACGTCGAATAATTGTTCCGGCCGGCAGATGTCTCGCAACGATTCGGCGAGTAGTCGATTCCAGACCGCGCTTTGAAACGCGGAGAGCCACAAGCCACGCAGGTCGCTGCGCATCAACGCCAACGCGCGACGGAAGTCGGTCGGATGATCGACCAGAAACGTCACGATGCTCCGCCGGCTGCCGCGCGGCATGTCCGTTTTGAGGCCGAGCCAGTCGCCCCAGAGGTCGCGGAGCAGTTGCTTTTCCTTACGATCATCCGGCCGGTCGTGCTCTTTCGGATCGGCGAGAG
>CAZILR010000228.1:0-7845 GCA_964539995.1 uncultured Planctomyces sp. | reverse complement strand
CGGCAAGTGGCTCGTCACCGGCAGCTTCGATCAGACGGTGCGGTTGTGGGACGCGAACACGTTGCAGCCGACGCGGACGATGCTCGGTCACACCGGTTTGGTGTTGAGCATCGCGGTCTCACCCGACAACAAGTTGATCGCGTCGGGAGGACTCGACAATACGATTCGGCTGTGGGAAATTCCGAACAACGCTCCGGTACTAAACTTGGCGGGACATCAAGGGGCGGTGGCCTCGGCCTCCACGACGACCGATGGCAACACGGTCGTCAGTGGTGGAGCCGACAAGCTGCTGAAAGTCTGGACGGTTGCGGATGGCAAGCCCGTGCGCGACATCGTCGGCAGCACGGCGGCGATCACGCGAGTCGATGTCCGCAAAGACAATCAAGCGGTCGCAGCAGGCGATGCGAACGGCGTCGTGCGGCAGTTCAACCTCGCCGACGGAGCCGCTCAGCAAGTGCTCGGAGCACACACGGGCGAGATCACCGGTCTCGTGTTCGCTCCGAACAATTCGTTCCTGCTGACGGCCGGAGCGGACGGTCTCGTCAAACGCTGGCCGGTCCAACAGCCCGCGCTCGTGAACATCGCGGGACACGGCGATGTCATCAACGCCGTCGCTTTGCGGCCCGACGGGAATTGGATCGCGACCGGCTCGAACGACAAGACCGCTCGGTTGTGGGACCGCAACAACGGACAGCCAATTCGCAATCTCGACGGGCATCCCGAAGCGGTCACAGCGATCGCGTTCAGCCCGAATCAAGCCTGGGTGCTGACCGGCTGCGCGGACAAGATCACGCGGCTGTTCGATGCGAACAATGGCCAGCTTGTGAAGGCGTTCGCCGCTCAGGCCGGAGCGATCACCTCAGTCGCGGTGAATCCGAATCATCAAGAGATCGCCGTCGGCGACGCGACCGGTGTCGTGAAGCTTTACAAGACGGCCGATGGCGCTGAAGTCCGCGCGCTCGTGCCGCATGCCGGGCCGGTCAGCGGCGTCGCGTACTTGCCCAACGGAGCGAATCTCGTCACCGCGAGTCACGACAAGACCGTCAAGATTTGGAACGCCGCCGACGGCGCTCTGGCCCGCAAGATCGACGTCCCCGATGCCGCGACGAGTCTCGCGGTCAGCATCAACAACGCGCTGCTGGCGGTCGGCTCGAACGACAAGCAAGTCCGCGTTTTCAACGTCGCCGACGGAGCTGCCGTCGCTGCGTTCGCCGGACATGCCGACAAAATCACGGGCGTTGACTTCAGTCGCGACGTCACCAAGCTCGTCTCGTCGAGTGCCGATGGTAGCGTGCGTGCTTGGGATCTGTCGGCGAAACGGCAACTGCAATACTTCGTCCATCACGCTGGAGCCGTCGCTGGTGCGGCGTTTCATCCGGACAACAAAACGATCATCTCGGCCGGAGCTGACAAGACGATCAAGGTCGATGCGGTTTCGGTGCAAGCGGTCTTTGTTGCTGACGACAAGCGGATCAACGACCTCGCTGTTGCCTCGAACAGTGCGTGGCACGCGACTGCTCACGAGGATGGTTCGGTGAAGCTCTGGGAGACCGGCAACGGCAACCTGATGCGGCCCTTCCCCGGCTTGCAAGGCCGAGCCGCCTCGGTCGCGATCAGTCAGAACGCTCAGCAGATCGCGGCCGGGGGAGCTGACAAGCAAGTGCGCGTCTGGAACATCAACAACGCGCAGGCTCAGGTTCGTTTTGAGACTCCGGCCGAGATCACGCGGCTCTGCTTCAGCATGGACGGCACGAAGCTGCTCGCCAGCGGAGCTGATCACGCGCTGCGAGCGTTCGATCCCACGCCGCCGAACCCGCAACCCGCCGATGCGTTGCTGCGTCCGATCGCTCAGACGCTGACCGGACACACCGCCGCGATCGGATCGCTTGTCATCACGGCCAATCATCGCATGGCGATTTCATCCTCGGCCGACGGCACCGTGAAGACTTGGGACATCGCCGCGACGTCTTTCGCGGCGAACCTCGGTGGTCACGGCTCGCACATCTACGGCCTCGCCTTCAGCAACGACGGCAAGCAGCTTGTCTCGGCGAGCAACGACAAGACTGTGCGTCTGTGGGACATCGAAAAGAAAGCGGCCGTCCGAGTCATCAGCACGCAGCAGCAGCCGGTCTACGGAGTCGTCTTCACCCCCGACAACAAATCGCTGGTCATCGCTGGCGGCGACAAAACGGTCAAGTTGCTGAACCTCGAAAACGGTGCCGAACTGCGTGTCTTCAAAGGGCCGGAGTTTCCCGTTTACACGGTCGCACTCAGTCCCGATGGCCGTACGATCGCGGCCGGAGGCGTCGGCCTCGGACCGAACCGACCGATCTTTGTTTGGAACATCGACTCACCCGATCCGGTCAAGAAACTCGATGGTCACAAAGACGACGTCTACCGAGTCCGCTTCAACCCCGCCGGCAACAAGCTGCTGTCGGTCGGTTACACCGGAACGGTCAACATTTGGGACATCGCCGCCGGCAAGCCCGTCTTCTCGTCGAAGCTGCCGAGCATCACCTACGGCGGCAACTACGTTGCTGCGGGAGCTCGGCTCGCTGCCACGGCCAGCGACGGAAAGACTTACTTTGTCGATCTGCCGGCCGAAGCAAGATGACACCGTTCAGTCACGACGGTGAACAGCTTCGGACGAAGACGAGCGCTGCTCGGACGTTGCATCCGAGCTAAGGCATGTCGCGCCAGAAGAGGACTCGCCACCGATACCCAGAGGGGTCGTTGGCCGCCGTGATGAGATTCGTCGGCGGCACATAGCTGCGAAACAGTGGCAGGCTATCGCGAAACCGGACACCAGGCTGCAGCCGCAAATGGATGACCGGCTCCAGTGGCAGACCAACCCGTTCCCACGGATTGCCCCAGCCGTTGTAGTTCGATGGATTCGCCACCCAAGTGACGAACGGGGTGATCGGTTGGTCGTTGTTGGCTTCGATTTGAGTTTGAATCTGCCACAATGAGCGTTGGTTGCCCCACAAGCTTGTATTCAACTTCCAGGAATTCGATGCTGAGAAGTTCAAACGTGTGGCCATCAGTGGACCGCGCACGTCAAAGTTTCGATCACGTTGCTGGCGGATACGGAAGCTCGTCGGATTGGGATGACTCACTTCGCCCAGAACGGTGAGTTGGTGGTTGGACTCGTCGATGTCGATGATCGGGAACCAATTGCCGGAGTTCCCATCGGCCAGCCAGATCGCGTGACCTCCGCTGCCGCTCACGTTGCTGAGGTCGATGCCGGTCGGGAGTTGCACTTGGCTGTACGGTTGCCGGATCGGCACGCTGGTGGCTTGCGTGCCGCTGAGATTCGGATCGTTGTACGAGGCGTAATCGAAGCTGCCATCCGCGCCGGTCAGGGTGCTGGTCAACAAGACGGCTCCTTCGATCGACGCGCGAGTGCCAGAGTTCAATTGAATGCCGTTCGCCACAATGGCCGGCAGACGTGGGAACAGATCGCCGGTTGAGATCAGCGTGGCTCCCGCGGAATTTCGCCAGTTGACGCTGGCGACAATCACGTTGTTGCCACTGAATGTGACTTTCCCTGAACAGACCAGCGTCCCTTGGATCACGACGTTGTCATCAATGGTCAAGCTCCCCTCGCGGTGGAACACTCCCAGTGGATTGCGCTGTGACGGACGCAACACGACACCATCCAGAGTGCTGCTTGTCAGCGTCTCGGCAGAGTAACTGAAGCCGCCTTGATAGAGCTGATACGTCTTCCAGCCGGAGAACGAAACCGACGGTGTCGTCAGCGAGCTACTCGCGGTGACGCGAGGAACATTGAGCTTGGTGAGGTCGCTGGTTTCCGACGACGAGAAACTGCTGACCATCGTCACCGGCCCGCCGAACGGATGCGGATGCGACAGCGTCGTCGTGCTACCGCTGGTCTTGGAAAACAACGTCCCCGTGGATTGCAAGAACTCGTTGCGAACCGTGCTGTTCCACTTCGGGCCATCGAAGACGTTGACCCCGTCAGCCAGCCAGCTTGGACCGTCAATGCGCTGGCCCGGTTGCAGCGAGAGCGAAGGATTGCTGCTGGACCCCGTTGAGGCGAAGAACGCGTAATTTTGAATCGTGTCGTAGCCAGCGCTGCTGGCGAATACGTCCGTCGCTTGCGCGATGTCGGGAGCCAGAATCGGCCGGCCAGGGACGCGCGGCTGAAGTTCGACTCCGACTTCGATCGTCTCGGTCACGAAGTCGAGCACATCAGTGGCGGACTGCCACTTGCCAGTGGATCGCAGCAACAACTGAAAGGCTTGCAGGGTCGCCGTTGCTGCTGAGTCCGCGCTGCTGGTCGATAGGCCATCCGAATTCGAGTTGAAAAACTCCCAACTGCCGCTGAGCGACGTTTTCCCCTTGCCGGCGGGATAAGCGGACGGCGACGTCTGGCCGTCGATCGTGACGAACGTGACTTCATAAGTCGTGCTCCCCAACTTGTCGGAGCTGAGTGTTCCCGACAGTGGCGTCGCCACGCCGCTCCAGGAAGTCGATTGCAACTTGTTGAGTGCGATCGCCGCACCTGATTCAGCCGCCTGTCGAGCGAATTCTTGACGATTGATGTTCTGCCGCACCTGCACGCCGCGCGCTTGTGAACTGAGAGCGGCATACGTCAACGCCATGCTCATGCTGATGGCGATCATCACGACCACCAACGAGACACCCCGTCGGCGAAAATGTTCTGTTGATCGTGTCTGGCGTTGCATGCGAACCTCTCAAAAAACCGGCTGCGTGAGTTTCGCGGGGTATTGCTGGATGTCGCCGACGGTGACCGCGCCAGTAATCCAAGACACGGTGAGCAATATGCTGCGACGATCTCGATTCGTGTTCTCTTGCAGCCAGATGACCGTGTCTTGTGTGCGCGTCGGGCCGGTGCCTCCCGATGGTCCAAAGACGATGTTGGTGACGGATGACTTTGAGACCTTCAGCGCCGCACCACCGATCACGACGCGCGATTGACCCATTCGTCCCGCGCCAAATTGATCCAGGTCAATCGTGTTGCCGCTGGTTCCGTGGGACAGAACATTGACCACTCCGGGCGCACCGCCGCTGTAGGCCTGAGCGACAGAGTACGAGTTGTTGGTCAAATTCCAGGTGACCGAATAATTCGAGTTGTACTGCACCGCCGAATGCCGCGCGATCCGCAAGTCCGCCGCGAGCGTGCGAGCCATCGCCTCCAACGAGACCGCACCGCTCGCTGAGTTGAGCGTCGGCAGAACCACCGAGGCCATCAGGCCGACGATCGTCACCACGATCAGCATCTCGACCAGCGTGTAGCCGGAAGAGTGGTGAGTGGTGAGTGGTGCGTGGTGAGTGGTGAACTCGCAGTATCGACGGGAGGTGTGGACGCCCCGCGCTCCGTACTCTCCACTCTCTACTCTCCACATTCGACGTTTACGGCTCATAGACGTACCTCACGCTGGCCGAACCAAAGAACGGAATCGCCGAGATCGTGTCCGAGGCGCGGACGATTCCGTCCGGTTCCACTTGCAGTTCCAACTGAAGGTTCGCTTGCCGCATACCCGAGCGGCTGCCGAATTTGCCTTGCGGCCAGTTCAACTGCGTCCACGCGGTTGTTTGCGGAGTCGCTGCCGCTAAATCGCTGTCGTTGGGGGTCCGCGTGAGCGTGAAGCGGACGTTGCCAACGTCGAAGGTTGTGCCGCTGGACGAGCTAGGACTGCTCGGCAGCGAAGTTGGCATGGACGGTCCATAAATTGAAGGGGAGGCAACAGGAGGAGACGGAGTACTCGCTGAGGTGCCAGTGTTGCTCACCGACGAGACGCGCAGTCGCTCGCAGAGCGGAATGATTTCGGCAGAAGTCGAAGCCAAAAGATTCGCGACTTGCGTGGTCAGGTCGGTTGCTGTGAAGTCAAACGCCGTCGTCTGACCGGGAAAGGCAACCTCAATCAATTGGTTGGGAGCACTCGCGTTCCAGGTGTAGATCAACAACTCGCCGGCCACAGGCAACCGTGTTTGGACGCCGTTCGCGGACATCCCACCCGATCGGCCACCGGTCCACAGCACCAGTACATCGGGAAGCTGCTGCGCTCCCACCGGACGAGTCACGACCACCATTCCCAGCCGAGTCGGTTGTCCCGCGACTTTGTACACGCCAGTCTGCGTGACCATGAAGCCAATTCGCTCCAGCGCCGCCTGAGCTTGCAGGTCGGTCTCTTCGATCCCCTTCGTGTACGACCACGCCGAGTTCACGGCATTCGACATCCCCGCCAGCACGACCGACATCATGCTCAGGATCGTCATCGAGATCAGCAGTTCTGCGAGCGTCATGCCGCGCTTCGCGTGGCAGTAGGCACGACAAGTCGCAACGGGCGAAACAAACAGCTCGTTCTTTCTGCCTTCTGCGTTCTGCCTTCTGCGTTCTGCCTTCATCATCCCCTCCCGCCTCACGGCGCTGGTGCCACGGACGAGAAGACACGGCTCACCTGTGCGACCGATCGCGCGGGTTGATTGCTGGCCGTGTAGGACACGATCACGGTCACTCGGCGATGTGGCGTGTGCTGTGTCTCGACGGTCCAGCCAGCCGATCCGGGCTGCACACGCTCGACCAACACCGATCGCGTGAAACGGTTGACGAAGCCCGGAGCCGTTTGCAGTTCTGCGGCTCGACTCGTGGTGCCGCCGGTCATCATCAGCAGGTAGGCATCGCTCGCCGTCGCGCCATTGTCGGTGCCGAGTACTTCGCCAGCCTTCGTGCGCGGCGGGCTTTCGGTCCAGCCGGAGTAATCGTCGATGGTCGTGAACGAACTGCGGAACGGCATCGCGGAAGAGGCCGTGGTCGTCCCACTGGGAAACTTCGCGGCGGCGATCTCGTCGATGAGCTGCTCGGCCAAGCCTTTTCCGATCGAGCGATAGACCGAGTCGTTGCTTGAACTGACCGCTCCGGCCACGGAGGTCAGCAGAGCCGCTCCCGCCAGCGATAAGACTGCGAGCGCGATCATCGACTCGACATAGGTGAAGCCTCGGCGGCTCATCCAAGATTGGCGCAGGCCGGCACCGCTCGCGATCATTCGTCGCGGAAACGGGCTACGGACCTCGCCCTGAGTCGTCACGAGGACATCTCCGTTTGACGCTCTGCTTTTGACGCCAGCGCATGGAAAAAGACGCGGCATGGTCCCCTCGAAGCTCCTAGCTCCCCATGCCGCGTCCGTAAGTCGTGATTCTCGGCGTCAGCTCCGAACCAT
Source organism: uncultured Planctomyces sp. (assembly GCA_964539995.1). Lineage (GTDB taxonomy): Bacteria > Planctomycetota > Planctomycetia > Planctomycetales > Planctomycetaceae > SXKJ01. The sequence goes on along the minus strand of CAZILR010000228.1, from coordinate 640 downwards.
GAGGGTTTTCGGCAGCGGAATTGACACCCGAAACCTAGGTCACAACCGGCCGGAGTCAAATCGTGTCGACCGTCTTTTTGTCCGAGAGCCTCAGCCGTAGAATCTCCGCCGGATCGTCGGATGGCCGCCCTCGGCCGTCCGCGTTTGATTTTGACCACGAAACGATGCAGGACGGCCGAGGGCGGCCATCCTACAACTCGCCAAAGGTTGTTCGGTCATGGTTCGCGTCGCGATCGTTGGGGCTTCCGGGTACACGGCTCTGGAGTTGATCAAGATTTTGTTGCGGCACCCGCAGGTGAAAATCACCGCCGTGACCAGTCGCCAAGACGGTTCGCCACCGATCGCATCGGTGCATCCAAGTTTGACCGGTCGGCTCGACCTGCGCTGCGAAGACCTCTCGCCGGAACAAATCGCCGACCGAGCTGACGTGGCGTTCGCCTGTCTGCCTCACGGAGCGAGTACGGCCGTGATCCCGAAGATCCTCGCCGCCGGCTGCAAGGTGGTTGACCTCTCCGCCGACTACCGACTCTCTGACCCCGCCGTTTACGAGCAATGGTACGGCGAAGTTCACACCGACCCGACGAGGCTCGGCAGTACGGTCTACGGTCTGCCGGAATTGTTCGCGTCGAAGATTCCCGGC
>CAZILR010000227.1:0-7849 GCA_964539995.1 uncultured Planctomyces sp. | reverse complement strand
GCAGCGCCGGCCCACCATCGCAGGCTCCATCGATCCATTGGTGGGCCGGCGCTGCGCTGGTCCCACCCTACGGTCGCATCACGACGCTTCATCGCGGCAGGCGAGTTCTTGCAGGTTGCCTTGCACGACCGACTGCGGGCAGGACCAGACGTAAAAGAACATCGCTTCGCGAACCACTCGTTCGGCCGGATGCCCGCTCACGAAGCCTGTCCCTTTGGCGGCGGCCAGAGAACTCTGAGCCAGACGGGTGACGTAGGAGTTCGCTCGGAGTCGAATCTGCTCGGCGGACCATGCACCGGGTTCGCCTCGACTGGCGGCAATCAAGGCTTGTTCCAGCGAACATCCTTCATCGGCCAGTTGCGAGATGATCGGCTCAAGGCTTGGACTCTGCCGCAATTCGTCGCGCAGCGCACGCAACGTCGAGCGAGCGGTTCCCAAGGCCAGCGCCGATGTCGTCAGCGATCCCGTTCCGCCGCGACTTCCGATCTTGAGAACTTCGGGAGCGGGACCGGCCACGATTTGTTCCGCGCGAACCAGTACGTCGCGCAACTCGATGGGTCCTGTTTGCGACGCCGTCAGCGCGAGGAATTGCATCGGAGAAGTGATCGCGACTCCCGGTTCGGTCGCTTCGATCGCCGCGAGAATTTGTTCGCCGTTGGGAAGTGTCCCACCAACGACAATCAACTGAGCCGCCTTCGCGCCCGTGACCCACGGGATGTGACCGCTGAGCCGAAAGCCCTCGCTGTCCCGTTTGACAATCACGGCGGGGCCGGGGCCACGCGAACGTGACGTCGTCAAATGCGAAATGCCGACCGTCGTGAAACACTCGCCGCGAGCCAATCGCGGTAGCCATTTGTCTTGCAGAGCCTCGCGGTCGCATGTCACCAGTTTTTGCACGGCCGAGTTGAACTGCGTGAGGATGAAGGCACTCGTGAGACAAGCGTCGGCCAGTTCGAGATAGCCCGTCAGCATTGCAGGCTCATCGAGTTCGCTCCCTCCCCAGCGCCGGGGGATCAACCAGCCGAACACGCCCGCATCGGCCAGCCGAGCCATCTGTCGAGCGGGCCATTGCCCCGCAGGCTCCAACGCTGCTCGCCATGAGGCGAGTTCGGTCAACACCGTTGCGGGAATCATCGACACTCCTCATTCACCGTAGGTCAGCCTTCCCAGGGTGACTCGATTAACATTCGTCGCCTTGCCATTTCCACTCAGACGCGAAAGCCTATCCAACCAGTTTTGAAACTGCACCGAGCACGACGACAACAGCCAAAGAGATTGGGCCAAGCGAAGGGAACTCCGACATGCCGACGAATGAGTTTTCAGGAAAGACCATTTTGGTGACGGGCGGCTCGCGCGGCATCGGCCGAGCTGCGGCACTCCGACTGGGCAGCGAAGGTGCTCGTGTCGGAGTCAACTTCGTCACTCGTCGAGACAAAGCCGATGAGGTCGTGCGCGAGATCACAGCCACAGGCGGTTCGGCAGTCGCGGTACAAGGAGACGTGACCTCGGCCGAAGACGTGCAACGCATGGTCGAGGAAACGCGCGCGGCGTTCGGGCCGATCGACATGCTGGTGCATTCGGCTGGCCTGAGCATTGTCGAGCCGGCGGCGAGCGTCACTTGGGAAACGTGGCGGCAAATCATGAGCGTGAATCTCGACGGCACGTTTCACGTCATCTACGCCCTGAAAGACGAGATGATCGCTCGCAAGTTCGGCCGGATGGTGCTGCTATCGTCGATCGCCGCCCTGCGAGAGCGGAAGAACCAAGTCCATTACTCCGCGGCCAAGGCGGGAGTCATTGCGATGTCTCGCTGCCTGGCGGAAGCCTGGGCTGAGCACAACATCCGCGTCAACACGATCAGCCCCGGCCTCATCGAAACCGACATGGGCCAATTGATCTCTGGCGCTGCGAAGCAGTACGTCATCGATAACACGCCGATGAAGCGGTTAGGAACGCCGGAAGAAATTGCCTCGGCGATTCGCTTCCTGCTCAGCGACGAGTCGAGTTTCATCACTGGCCAGTCGCTGGTTGTCAGCGGCGGCCGAGTCATGTTGCCTGGGTAACGATCGTCGCGAGTGTCTCCTGACCAATATCGACGACGAGGCGATCTCGCAGGCTCTGGTCTGATCAGGCGCGCTCAGGATGTTGGCTGAGAAGCGTCTCGCCGTTCGTTGAACAGCAGTGCGAAGACCACGATCAGCACGGCCGACATCGCTGCTGGGATCATCCAGATTTCCTGCCACGAGTGCGTGTCGCCATGTTTGTAGTGCTCGCCGACGACGCCGGAGAGCCACGAGCCGATGAACATTCCCGCGCCGAGAGTGACCACTCCGTGCAGTCCTTGAGCGGCGGCGCGGATGTCTTCGCCGGCGTGCTTATCGACGTACATCCGGCCCATCACAAAGATGAAGTCGTAACACATCCCGTGGACGCAGATGCCGACGAACAACATCCACAACGCATCGCTGTTGCTGACAAAGGCCGAGAAGAGTCCGAACCGCACCGCCCAGGCGGCGATGCCCACGAGCAGAACCCCTTTCACTCCGAGCCGTGGCAGCAGCAACGGCAGCAGCACGAGGAACACGACGTCTGAGACCTGCCCCAATGTCATCTTCGCGGCGGAGTTCTCGATCTTGAGTTCGGTCATGAAGACGTTCATCCAACTGAAATAGAAGCTCAGCGGCACGCAGATCAGGAACGAGCAGACCATGAACGTCGCGAACGAGCGGTCGCGCATCAGCTTCAGCGCGTCGAAGCCCAGGAGCGTGCCGAGCGATATCGGAGCGTTCGCGCCCTTGGGTGGCGTGTGCGGCAGCGTCAGCGAGTACAGCCCCATCACCAGCGCCGCGCCGGCCGCGAGATGAAACATGCTGGCCGAAGTTTCAAACTTCAGCCAACTGACCACCAGTCCCGCCGCGATCCAGCCGACGCTCGCCATCACCATCACCAGCGGGAATTCCTTCGCCGGATTCTTTGAGTGATGCAGCGTCAATGCGTTGGTCAGCCCATGTCCCGCCATGTACGTCACGGTGTAGGCCAGCAGTGCGGGATAAAATTGCCCGAAACTGTCCAGCGTCGAGACGAGGTACAGCAAGCCTGCACCGGCCAGATGTAGGCACGCCAGGATTCGTTGCGTCGCGAAAAAGCGGTCGGCCAAGATTCCCACAATGAACGGCGACACGAGAGCGCCGACCGCCGTCGAACCGTAAGCCAGCCCGATTTGTCCCCCTTCAAAATGCAGCGTCTTGTCGAGGTACGTCCCCATCGTGACGTACCACGCACTCCAGACGAAGTAGTGCAGGAAGACCATGATCCACAGGCGGAGGAACAACAGCGGTTGCATGAGAGGGCTTCCTGAGTGGTTCGTGTGTCGCTTCACGGATTCGATGTGACAACCTAATCTCAAACCTTCGCCGCGCAAACCGTGTTGCTCCTTCCGCGCGGCCGCGAAATCACAATTGGGACAACACAATGCCTTCGACCGACTCGCCAAAGTTTCCGCTGATTTGGGAACTAGACACGATCCTGCCGCACCCGGAGTCTGCCGATTTCCGTGCGGTGTTGAACGATTACCGGACTCGGCTCACGCAACTGGCCGATGAGACCGATCGCCTGCCGCCGCTCAATGCCGAGCCGCAAAACGTGTCGGCTTGGAAACGCTTGCTGACGGGAATTGCGGCCGTGGAAATGCTCGCCAGCGATTTGTCGTCGTTTGCCGGATGCCACGCGGCGGCCGATGCGGCCAACAAATTGTTTCAGCAACTCGAAGGCGAATTGTCGGCTCTCGACCCGCTGCGAGCGAAAATTGCGACGAGTGTCGAGTTTGCGGTGAAGGATGCCGATCCCGATGCGCTCGCGCGGATGTTGGCGGCAGACTCGGAGTTGGCCCAGTTGCGATTCTTCTTCGACGAGCGTCGGCGGAACGCGGCATTGCGGTTGCCGAAGGAACGCGAGCAGCTCGCGAACGATCTGGCGGTCGATGCGATTCACGCTTGGGGCCGGCTGTACGATCGGCTGTCGGGCGAGTTGAAAATCAAAGTCATGGAAAAGGGCGAGGTCGTCGAGAAGTCCCCCGGCCAAGTCATGTTCGATTCGCCTCAGCGAGCAGTTCGCGAGAACAATTTCTTCGCCGCCGACAAAGCTTGGGCGACGCTCCAAGATTCGTGCGCCGATGCGCTCAACCACATCTCTGGCTTTCGTCTGACGAAGTATCGACATCTTGGTTTAACTGGCGACGACGCGCACCTAGCGGCTCCGCTGCGCTACAACCGGATGCGTCGCGAGACACTCGATGCAATGTGGTCGGCGGTCACGGCGCGCAAGCCTGTCTTGCTGAAATACCTCGCGAAGAAAGCGGAGTTGCTCGGATTGGAACGGCTGGCGTGGTTCGATCTGTCGGCCCCGCTGCCTGGTTCGTCGAGCGAGTCCGATGAACTGAGTTATGATTCTGCCTGCGACACCGTGATCCGCACGTTTCACGAATTCAGCCCCGACTTCGGCGACTTCGCCGAGCACGCCATCAAGAGTCGCTGGATCGAAGTCGAAAACCGACCCGGCAAACGGCAAGGGGGTTTCTGCACCGGCCTGCCGACCAAACGACAGTCGCGCATTTTCATGACCTACACGAACTCGGCCGACAGCATGAGCACGTTGGCTCACGAGCTGGGGCACGCTTATCACTCGCACGTCTTGTGGGACCGGCCGTTTTTCTTGCAGGACTATCCGATGAATCTTGCCGAGACTGCGTCCACGTTTGCCGAAGCGGTCTTGGGCGAACAACAACTGCGGACGGCTAAGTCGGCGGCTGAAGAACTCAATCTGCTCGACAATATGCTTGGCGACGCGGTCGCGTTTTTAATGAACATTCACGCGAGATTCCTATTTGAGGATCGCTTTCACCGCGAACGGCGCGAGGGTGAAGTCGCGGCCGAACGGTTCTCCGAATTGATGCTCGCGGCGCAACGCGAGGCATACCTCGATGGGTTGACCGAGGACGGTTGGAACCCGCGTTTTTGGGTCAGCAAGCTGCATTTCTACATCTCTGGTTTGCCGTTCTACAACTTCCCGTACACGTTCGGGTACTTGCTCTCACTGGGGACATTCGCGACGGCAAAGAGTTTTGCTGGCGACTTCCCCGCTCGGTATCGCGAACTGCTGATCGCCACCGGTTGTTGCGAAGCGGAAGACGCCGTGAAGAGCACGCTCGGCGATGACCTGACGCGGCCAGATTTCTGGAACCGCAGTCTCGACGTCGTCGAGCAACGAGTGGAGCGATTCCTGCACCTGGCGAACGCACGATGAAGCCTGCGATCCGAGCCGCGATGTTTCTGGCGGTGCTGTTCGCGATTCCCATCGTTCCGTTTCTGTGGTTGGGGGAATCGTTCGAGGAAGGTTTGCTCAAGATTCTGCGCGAACCGTCGTCGCCCAACGTCTTGGCGAGTTGGGTGATCGGGTTGCTGGCAGCGGACATGTTTCTGCCGGTACCGTCGAGCGCGGTCATCACATACTGCGGCGGCGTGCTGGGGGTGCTGCCCGGAACCGCCGTCTCGTGGGTTGGTCTGTCGATCGGAGCACTCGGTGGGTTTGGTTTGGCTCGTACGTTCGGCGAAACAATCGCGAGACGATTCTCCGAATCGGAAGACATCGAACGGATGAGCCGATTCACTCAACGGCACGGTGCGACCGCGATCGTTCTGACGCGTGCGTTGCCGATTCTGGCGGAGGCGTGTGTATTGATGCTCGGTGCGGGGCGGCTGAGTTGGCGTCAGTTTTTGCTGCCGATGCTGATCAGCAATTTGTTGCTGTCGCTGACGTATGCCGCGTGCGGAGCGTTCTTCCAAGGCTCCAATGTCTTTCCGATCGCGATCGTCGCATCGGGAGCCGTCCCGCTGATCGCGGCGATGGTGATTCGACGCTTCTGGCGGCCCAACTAACCCGAAGCGTCAGCGAGGGCGGGTGCTCCGAACGACGATGATCGAATCCGTGTGATGCGTTCGCCCTCGCTAACGCTTCGGGTTAGATCGCCTCAGCCCTTGCGTGGCAGTTCGCGAGTGCTGTGGACGACCAAGTGATTGAGCACCGGTGTCGCGCCACAGACGCGGCGAACGAGCGTGCTTACGTCATCTGAGTCATCGGCCTCCAGAACCCCTTCCAGGCACAGTCCGTCGCGGACGCGGCGCACCACCAGCGAGGTGAAGTTGAGGCTCGGCTCCTCCATCAGCCGGTTGCGGATGTCTTGCTCCAGACGATGCGGGTGCAGCAGCACCGAGTCATCGGGCGACAGCACCAAGGTGTCGCAGCACTCTGGTTCCTCTGTGATTTCGGGCTCATCAAATCGAGCCGGGACGGGGATTCGGCGACGCACTTCCTCTGAGCGAGTCTGTTTCCGCATGGCGAGTTCCTTCCGTTGCGAGCGCACATTCCATTGAAGTTGGAGCCGTTTTGCGGCGGCATGGATGGGACCCGCGCGTTCCCATCGCTCCAACAACTGCAATCGGACCAGAGTTTACCCTGCGAAATCAGTTTGGCGAGTCTATTTTGTGACGCTCACTTCAGACGCGGCATTCCGCGAGTGACCCGCTCTTGATTCAGTCGCTCGAAAGCCGACCGCTCGTCTTTCAACAGCTTGACGAGCTGTGAACCGGTGCAACTCAGCGAGGTCGCCGCTATCGAATGATCGAATTCGCACATCGCGAGCACATCCAACGCCTCGGCCAGAATTGCGGGGAAATCGGGATGAGTCGGGTTCACCGACACTCGTCCCGCGCTGCACCGGGACTTCCACAAGTCCGAAGGCACAGACTCGGGTGAGCGAACCGTGCGGAATTCGACCGCCAGCCGGACTCGCAGCCGGAACAGCGCGACTTGTCGATTCTCGGCCTGACTGCGGCGCTCGTTCGCCTCGGCTTCAATCCCGGTTGGCTCGTGCTTCAGCACGACGGCGGTTTCAACTTTGTTGCGATGCTGCCCACCAGGGCCGGAGCGCCGCGCACGCCGCTCCGAACAAATTCGCAGCAAGGCTTCCGGTTCGAGCGCGGCCGGATGGCAGACGTGAGAATTGGTGTTCGGCATCGCCAGCTTCGGTTCGGGGAGACACAATCGTCACGAATGATTTCGATTTGCCCACTGGATTGCCACATGGACCACGTTCCCCACCGATTGTTCGCTCTGATCCCCGCTGCCGGCCGAAGCCGGCGCATGGGGACGTCAAAGTTACTGCTGCCGTGGCAGGGCACGACCGTCATCGAGCAACTCATCGGCACACTGACTCGCCAGGACATCACCACTGTCGTGATCGTCATCCGCTCCGACGATCACGCCCTGCGAGAAGCCGTGAGCCGCACGTCCGCCGTCGCCGTCGTTCCCGACCAAGAGCCGCCTGAAATGCGGGACAGCATCGAGATCGGTCTGCGAGCGATCCGCCAGCGATTCGCTCCGAGCGAAGACGACGGCTGGCTGTTAATCCCCGCCGATCATCCGTTGATCGAACCGAACGTGCTCGATGGCCTGCTGACTCGCTGGTCGCACGGCGATTGCGAAGTGCTGTTGCCAACCATTGGTTCGCGACGCGGACATCCGACGCTCTTACGCTGGTCGCTCGCCTCGCGAATCGAGCAACTCCCGCGAGACGTCGGCGTCAATACGCTGCTCCGCTCGGAGCCAAATCTCGTCACCGAATGGCCGACGAGTCGCGAGTCGGTACTCGCCGATCTCGACACTCCGGAAGATTACGTCTTCTGGCAGCAGAAACTCGCGAGCAAACACGACTAGCAGTTGGCCGAAAAGTTGTAGGGCGGGACAAGCTCGCTTCGAGCGCCGGCCCACCACCAGAACACACGTCAGAAGATGG
>CAZILR010000226.1:0-7906 GCA_964539995.1 uncultured Planctomyces sp. | reverse complement strand
CGTGATGACCGACGTTTGCTTCTGCGAGTTCACCGATCACGGTCATTGCGGGATCGTCAACGACAAACACGGGCACGCCGATGTCGATAACGACGCGACGCTGGGAATCCTCGTCAAAGAAGCGGTCGCGCAGTGCCAGGCGGGAGCGGACTTGATCGCCCCCAGCGGCATGATGGACGGCATGATCGCCGCGCTACGCTCCGGTTTGGACACCGCCGGCTTCGAGAACAGTCCGATCATGAGCTACGCGGCGAAATACGCCTCGGCGTTTTACGGACCATTCCGCGATGCCGCTGAGAGTGCTCCGCAGTTCGGCGATCGTCGCAGCTATCAAATGGACCCGGCCAATGCGGCTGAAGCTCTGCGCGAAGTCGCGCTCGACGTCGCCGAGGGGGCCGACATCCTGATGGTCAAGCCGGCGCTCAGCTACCTCGACGTGATCCGCCGGGTGAAGCAGGCTCACTCGGAGATTCCGCTCGCGGCGTACAACGTCAGCGGCGAGTTCTCGATGGTCAAAGCTGCCGCTGCCAACGGTTGGATCGACGAGCAGCGCATCGCTCTCGAAATTCTGACGTCGATCAAACGAGCAGGCGCGGACATGATCCTGACGTACTTCGCCAAAGAGGCCGCAAAGTGGCTGGGATAATTTTCAATTGTCCAAGAACCGCAAGACGGGCCGCAGTTCGCGCACGAGTTGGCTGAACTCATCATCGGCATCGGACTTCAGCAAATAGCCGGCGACGTACTTGGCATACGAGGCCACTCGATCACGATCGCTGTTCGATGTGGTCAGCACGAACACAACGCTGTCCTTCAAGTCGTCGTCGCCGCGCAGGTGCTCTAAGAACTCCAGCCCGTTCATGCGTGGCATGTTCAGGTCGAGCAGAATCACGCAAGGCCGACCAACGGCGTCGGAGTGGTCCTCGCCGTGCAGCATTCGCAACGCGGAGGCTCCGTCGTGAGCGACATGCAGCGGATTCGCGACACGGCGTTTCGCAAAGACTCTCCGGATCGCTTCGATGTCCACGTCATCGTCCTCGACGAGCAGAATCGACGGCATCGGATTAGGCATGTTGTCTTCCTCGCTGCACATTCCGCTTCGGCCAGGTAAACCGGAACGCGGTTCCTTGCCCGTCGCGAGACTCAACGCTGATCTGGCCTCCTTGCCGTTCGACGACCTTCTTGACCACCGCCAGACCCATGCCGCTCGCTTCCAATTCGTCGCGCGGCTTCAAGGTTTGGAACATGCGGAAGATGTGCTCATGATACTCAGCGGGAATCCCCGGTCCATCGTCTTTCACCGTGAACTCCACGAAGCGGTCATGAGAGACCGCTGACACCTCAATCCGACCTTCCGTTCGATGATGGTGCTTGATGGCGTTGTCGATCAGGTTGCGAAACACTAACTCCAGCGGAGTTTTGTGGGCGCGGAGCGTCGGCATGTCGGGACTGACATCGACCACAAAACCCGGTGGCGGCGTGAGAAGCTCGACCACGGCACGCACCAGCGGGCCGGTGTTGATCTCCATCACATCGCCCATCATCTGTCCGGCCCGCGAGTATTGCAGCAGGTCGTCGAGCAACCGATCCAGCCGCGCGACTCGTTGCCGCAGCTTCCGGAGATGCTCGCGTGAGGTTTCTGGCAGCACGTCCTTCGCGTCCTCGGAAATCCACTTCGACAAGTTCTCGATGCCTCGCAGCGGAGCCTTCAAGTCATGCGACGCGATGTACGCGAAGTCGTCGAGTTCCTGGTTGCTGCGTTCCAACTCGTCCGCTTGGCGACGCAGTTCCGCTTCGTCTCGCCGGAGCTGCGTGATGTCCTGCACTTGTCCGAAGAAATGCAGCGGCAGCCCGCCCGCATCCATCACCACCGTGACGTTGAGCATCGCCCAGACGACCTCACCGTCGGCACGCACATAACGCTTCTCGGTTTGATACGTCCGCCGTTCGCCAGCCAGAAATTCTCGCATCGACTGTTGATCGGCGGGAAGATCGGCGGGATGCGTGATCTCGCGGATGTGCTTCCCCGTCAATTGGTCAGACGTGTAGCCCAGCATCCGGCAATAGGCGGCGTTGACTCGCACGAAGCGGCCGTGCAGATCGACCAAGTCCATGCCGATCGGCGAATCGTCGAACGCCGCGTTGAAGTGCCGCTCGCTTTCGCGGAGCGCCACTTCGGTCTGCTTGAGCGCGGTGATATCCAAATTCGATCCGGCGATGCGTACGGGACGCCCCGCCGCATCGCGCAAAACCAAGCCGCGGGACAACACCCAGCGATAGTGACCATCTCGATGACGCAGCCGATGCTCCAGTTCGTAAAAATCTCGTTTCCCAGCGACATAGTCGCGAAACATGGCGAGTGATCGGCTGTGATCTTCGGGATGAATGCGACTCTCCCAGGCTTCAAAGCGATTGTCGATTTCGTGATCCTGAAAACCCAACATGGTCTTCCAACGAGGCGACAAATACACATCGTTGGTCAGCATGTTCCAATCCCAGATACCAGCGTCGGTCCCGCGGATGACCAGTTCCAGTTGCTCGCGTGCTCGACTTCGCTCCTCGAAGACAGCGACCATGATCAGCGTCGTAATGGCCAGGACCAGCAAGAGCGACTGCACAGCCAACAACTGGATGGTGACCGAAGCGTCGCCTTTTGGAATTGGCCCACGTCCCTGTTCGGCAGACCATACGGCGACGAGAGCGACGATGAGATTCGCACTCGCAGTCCCCCTTAAGCCAAATCGCATCGCCGCCCAACAGAGTACCGGAACAACGAAATACGGCCGGATAAAGAGCGAGGAAACCGTATTGGCCGTTTGCTGAGACACCAACACGGTGATTCCCAGTAGCAGCACCAGCAGGCCAATCGCTTCGGCCCACCGCGCGCGGGGTAAGGCTCGCACCGACAATGCACTCGGCGTGCTCCAGGCAATGACCAGCGGCGTCATTAGCAGCAGGCCAAGCAGGTCACCCACCATCCAGATTCGCCATACAGGTCCGAAAGCCGCGTCGTCCGTCGTCAGCGAAACCAGCAAAGCTCCGAGCACGGCCCCACAAACACAGGCCGGCACTGCCGACACAGCGACTACGCCGAAGACCTCTCTCAGACGAGTGAGCGTGATCGGCGAGCGGATGTAGCGGACCAAGGCCCATGCCGCCAACCAGGACTCCACAACATTGACCGCCGCGAATCCGAGGCTGAGTCCCAGCGAGTTTCCAGCCCACAGGTTCGCGATCAGGTTCGCAATGCCGCCGCTCGCGAGCAAACATCGCCAATCACACCGGGCACGCAAAACCAGCACGCCGATTAGGAATCCATTCGGTAACCAGAAGCCTGCGATCTGCTCCGGCTGAACCACGAACAACAGACTGAACCGAGCCAGCAGCAGATAGGCCAACCCCATCAGCGCCGCACAGGTTCTCACTGACCAGGGACACGGCGGAGAATACTCGGAAGGAGCATCTCCAGTTCGTGTCTCCATGATCGCCAACCCTCATCGTGGCCGCCGCGTCTCTCGCCGGACGGATGCGAGACGCATCCACCACAGAATGCTCAGCCTTCCAAGCCGTCCATGCGGCCATTGCTGTCACCGAACGCATCCGTCTTCGCGTCCATGCGATCGAAGCACGACAAGAACAAATTGTTAAGCGGCGTTTCTTTTTCGATCTTGATGTATCGCCCTGGCTTCACCGATCCGCTGCCACGGCCGGCCAGAATGATCGGCAGATTATGGTGCGAGTGCGCATTGCCATCTCCAAGTCCATTGCCGAAGAACACGAGGCTATGATCGAGCAGCGTCCCCTCCCCTTCCTTGACCGACTTGAGTTGCTGGAGGAAGTACGCGAACTGCTCGATATGGTGCTTGTCGATCTTTTTGAGCTTCTCCATCTTGTCCGCTTCGTTGCGGTGGTGCGAAAGTTCGTGATGCCCTTCGTTGACCCCAATCGACGGATACGTCTTGTTGCTCCCCTCGTTCGCGGCCATGCAGGTGATGACGCGGGTCGTATCCGTGCGGAACGCAAGCATCATCAGGTCGTACATCAACCGCAAATGCTCGCGGCTGTCTTTGGGGATGCCTTTCGGAATCTCGTAATCTGGCCGGGAGTTCTTCGCCTGAACTTCGGCTTGCTCGATGCGCGTTTCAATCTCACGGACGCTGGTGAAGTATTCATCAATCTTCTGCCGGTCAGTCTGACCGAGCTTGTCTTTCAATTTGGCCGCGTCACCAGCGACGACATCGAGCACGCTCTTGCGATACGCCGCTCGCTTCGCACGAACTTGCGGATCGTTCTCCTCGCCGCCGAACAGCCGCTCGAAGACAAGACGTGGGTTGATCTCTTTGGCCATCGGCGTCGATTCCGACTTCCACGAGATCGTGTTCGAGTACGCGCAGGAATACCCCGAATCGCAATTGCCCGACGTGCGTCCCGGCTCGATGCCGACCTCCAGAGATGGCATCCGCGTGAGATGCCCGATCTTCGACGCGATCCATTGATCCGCCGACATCCCAACCTTGATGTTCGCCCCGGCCGTCTTCACCGGATGCGCCCCCGTCAGCAAGCTGGCCGCCGACCGAGCATGATCACCCGGCCCATCCCCTTTCGCTCGGCCGTTGTCCTGAGCCAACCCGCTGATGACCAGCAGGTCACTCTTCAGCGGAGCCAGGGCTTCGAGTGACTCAACCAACTCAAAACCTTCGCCCGGCGTCTTCGGAAACCACGCCGACTGAATCACGCCGTTCGGCTGAGACACAAACGCCATTCGTGTTGGGATGCCTTTGCCGGCTGCCGCCGCTTTCTCGGCCGGTGCTCCCAACGCATGAGTCGCCAACATCGAATCCAGCACCGGCAGCGCGACCGCAGCCCCCAGTCCACGCAACAACATTCGGCGAGACAACAGGCCAGAACCAGAGAAGGCTCGCAGAGTGGCTCGCTGCGCGGCCGTGATTGATTGCAGTGGAGCGGTCATGATCTCGTCCCCCAAACCGGCTGCTACTGTCAGCCGAAACAGGCTGACTAAATGATTGGTGCCGCCGGTTTTCTACGCCACGATATTCCCACAAGCTGGCGGCTTATGGCCACGATTGTTGTCGCCTTCTCATGCTATCGGCAACACGGCCAGAGAAGGAATCCAAATCCCCGAACTTTCCGATTCCACCAGCAGGCTCGTTGAGAGTCCCACGCCTTGCCCGACGGGCGTCCCCTGAAAACTTGCACGATGCCATTCGTAATCGCTCAGAACACCGTGCAGGTCAGCGAAATCGGAATCTCCGTTTGCCCAGACATCGCATCGCAGCAGCGACGGACACGTTCGATGGCCTGGCAATCGTGAAACCGGGCATCGACCAGCAGCCTCCGTCCGAGCGGTGTGATGCGCACGTCGGTGAGCTGGAGCGCCAGCAGTTGGTGTCGCAGTTCGTGCATCACCGTGTTGAGATCCGCAGGTGTCGAACGCGTGGACATGAGAAGGTGTCTCGTCCTTGAGTTTTCGGAAAGTTGGCCAGTCCGTCCACCACTCGAATGTGGATGACGGAGTGACTTGAGAACAGATTCCGCTTCGCAGCGATCAACGTCACCACAAGCTGGCAGCTTGTGGCTACGGCCTCCACCGGAAACCCAAATCCGGCGGAGACGTTGCCTTCACGATGCGTCTGCAGTCGCGTTCGTTGCCATGTGAGGCTCACCGCGGGCCGATGGGGAATCACACAGCGCGAAGGTCACGCTCCGCCGGAGGGCTGGGAACAAGTTCGATCCGGCATGTGAGTGACTTCCGGCCGGTGGGTGATGTCGTTCCGGAATTCGCAGAGGCTTTCCAATCGTTGTTGCAAGGCGGATGCCGAGATGGGCTGCCACACCAAATCGTCGATGGCGTAGTCTGACATCCGATACAACAGACTCGGTTCACAACCTGCGGTGACGATCATCACGAGGTTGTCTTTCAGGTCCGGCTCTTCGTCGCGAATGGCGAGCACTCCGTCGCCGCCACCCCACGGGATGTTGGGTTCCAGCACGAGCACTTGCGGGTGAAACTCACGCAGAGCCACGACGCATTCCGTTCCGCTGAACACCAGCCGCGCATCGAGTCCGTCGCACCGAAGACGTTCTTGATAAGACCGCCAACGGTAGTTGTTCGGTCCAGCCAGCAAGATTCGAGAAGTTGCCATCGTAATCCATGATGAAACAAGTCTTGGTGATTCCAGTTCACCGCGCGATGCGGACAACGCCGGACATGATCGTTGTGCAGTCTGACCCATCGGAGCGGTTCCGTTTTTGTGCCGCCGCGATCTCTTCCGCTTGAAGTCGATCATGGAGCTCGCTGCGCAACACGCGCACTTCGGTGGGGGCGACGACTCCGAGGCGCACCGTGCGACCGCTGGTCGCCAGCACGGCGATGCGGATGTCGCGATCAATCACGATCTCGTCCCCAGACTTGCGTGAAAGAACCAGCATGAGTCACTCCTTCCGTGTGTGAGATGCGAGTCTGCTCTCAACGAGGGTGGCCGCTCGGCTTCCCGAATCGAACGACCACGCCTCGCCAAGAAGCGACCACCGAGTGGCGGCGTCGCCTCGCAAGGCAACCGCTGTGCCAAGCAACGCTCACGGAATCGCAAACACGAGGCAGCGACTTGGCACAAGCCCTGACGTTTAAGCGACAAGCCGTCGATTGGTCGCGGCTTTCCGGAGGTTCGCTCCGTCGCGAGCCGGTTCGCTCAAACGCGAGAAAAGCGCCTGTGTCCTGCGAAAGACCGTGACCAGCGTGGTAAAGTTTTTTCCAAAGCCTGGCCGTGAAATGGTGATTCAAGCACTGATCTGGTCGAGTTCAGGCAAAACACTCGCTCGGCACGGGGCTTGCCTTAGAGCCACCCGGAGTCTGACGAACCCGTCGCCACAAGCTGCGAGCTTGTGGCTGGTTCTCCACGATACGCCACAAGCTGGCAACTCTTGGCTACGGTTTTCAAGGAGGCCATCATGGCAAGAATCTTGATGCTGACGGATCGGGCGCGGGACGGATTGAGCGTCTTTCAAACCGCCTTGCGATTGGCCGAGCGGTTGAATGCCGACGACATCGCTGCGATGGTCGCCGGCCCTCAACAGTTGATCGTGCCGGCGGGGTTCGATGTGGCGACGCCCGACAGCGGTCTCACGACGATGTGGCTGCCGCCGCTGCCGATTGATCTGGAAGGAAACGGGCCGGAGGAAGTTGCGACGTTGTTTCGAGAATGCCAGCACGAAGCCTTGTGGCGCGGGATGCGTTGTGAAACTCAGCGGACGCGACTGACGTTCGTGAACGCCGCCGCGACGGTCGCGCGTTTGTTCGGACTGATGGTGATGCCGCGCGAGGCATTACTGGATGAAACCGGTTCCGCGAACTGGTTGCGCGGCCTGTGCTCCGAAGTAGATCGTCCGCTGTTGCTGACGAGTCACGAACACGAGATTCGAGAGTGGCGGCGCATCGTGGTCGTTGGCGGTTCGCCGCGAGAACTCAACGAGTTGATGCTGTGGGGCGAGCATTGGGGGACTCAACTGCGTTTGCCGTTGCTGCCGATTGATCTGCCGCAACCAACGCGATCGCTCTGGCCCGCGATGCGTCGCATGTGGCAGTGTCTGTCACCTGCCGCGCATCGTCAGGCGGTTCGCGAAGCGCTCGACACCTTCGGGCTTGGGCCTCACGACCTGCTGCTGACCGGACGCAACACGCTCTTCTGGCCCGATCACGCGAGTGGCTTGTGGATTTCACCAGGCGATCTAATCGACTCGCCGCTCGCAGCCGTCGGTCTGCTGCCGACGACGCTGGATCGTGCGGTGTGCCAACTGCTGTTCGATGAGTTCGATTCGTTCGACGCCCCGCTGAAAGTCTGCGAGACCTTCGCGGCATGAAATCTAGCGAGGCCGCTCGCCGGACGTA
>CAZILR010000225.1:0-7913 GCA_964539995.1 uncultured Planctomyces sp. | reverse complement strand
ATCGCATCGTCGAGATCATGGCCGAGTCCGTGCGCGAGGTGCTCGGCAGTTGACGCCCATCGGTCGCCAAATCATCGAGAGCGCAGCCACGTCCGCAAAGCGTCTCGCAACGTCGCGACTTGTTCGGGATGCTGCTCGGCGACGTTGTTGACCTCCCACGCATCTTCCGGTTTGAGAAACAGGCCGCTCGCCGAATCGTCGATCTGATCGAAAGGTAGATTGGCGTCGAGTCTTGTGGTCGCATCAGTTTGCACGAAGAGAGACTCTTCCGTTCGGATGGCTGCGTGGCCATCCGCGTCCAACAGGAACAACTCTGAACGCCACGCGCGGTCCTCGTTCTTCAACAACGGCAACAGGCTGACCGCATCGCGTTCGGCAGTCGCGGGTGACTGTTTGAGCCAATCGTTCAACGTCGGCAGCACGTCCGCCGGAGTCACAAGTTCGAACCGACGACTGCCCAGCGACTCTCTGGTTGCATTCGCAATCAGCAAAGGGACATGTACCAACTCATCGCGAAAGGAACTGGCATCAGAGTCCTGTTCGGGGGAACGATCCGCGAACGGAGCCAGCATCTCGGCTTCACAGACGCTCTGACCGTGATTCGCCACAAGCACAATCAATGGAGGAGTGTCGCCGAACAGCCGATCGATCGCCGCCAACAGCCGTCCAAGCAAGTGGTCGAATTGTGTCAGCAGCGCGGCGTACGCGACTTCGATTTCTCGAATCTCCATCAACTCCGCCGGAACATCGTCTTCGAGTTCATCGGCGTACAACTCCACAAACTGTGACGTCGCGAGACCCGGCCAGCCGATGCCGGGCGACTCCAGCCAGAGCAGCCACGGAGCTGTTGTGTCGCGGCTCAGCTCCACCAGTGAGTTCTCCGCCTCCGTGACCACTTGAGCGAACGAAGTCTGGCTGATGTCGTCGGTGTCGTCCGCCGCCGGTTCTTGTAACTGCCTCACAACGATTCCGTCGGCACGGAGCCGTTCGCAGAAACTCGCTGCCGCGTGACACAACGCAGACTCAGGAACCGGCGATGCAAAGCAGTGATCGAACACCACTCCGCGAGACGCCAACCGGTCCAAATTCGGAGTCTCGATCCACTCATGTCCGTAACAGCCCAGACAGCGGCGGCTGAGTTGGTTCACGCTCAAGACGATGGCGCGCGGTGGCATCAGGCGGGATTCCTCGGAGTTCGTTGCGATCGAAATGTCATTCGATCTCACCGAGGCTCCGCAAATAGGCAGCCGTCTGCACCGCGGCGTCGCGCGGCCCCATCAATTCGGCGTAGGCTTGGTGGATCGTGATGCTGCCGTCGTAACCGATCTCTCGCAAGGCGGCAATCACGGCCGGGAAATCGACGCCGCCCGATTCCCAAATCGGAATGTGATGAAACCGGCGAACGCCAAGACACCACGTTTCCAGCTCAACCGGCCCGGCCGGATCGACGCGATGATTCTGCACATAGACGTTCATCAAATGTGGACGAAACCGTCTCAGAGTTTCCAGACCGTATGGTTCACCGCAGAGCATCAGGTTCGCGGGTTCGTAGATCAGTCCAAAGTTCGACCGACCGATCCGATCCAGCACTTCCAGCGACCGATCGACTGTCTCGAACAGTGTTGTCGTGTGACACTGATGCGCCAGCCGAATGTTTCTGTCCGCCGCCGCATCCGCAGCTCGACGAGCGTGCTCAATGTCCGCTTCGGTCTTCAGGCAGACCCGAATCAAATCGCAACCCAACGCCGCTGCCACGTCCAGACTCGGCCCAATGTTTTTGAGACTATCCGGCCCGTGCTCGTTGTTCAGCGGCACATCGCTATCGGCCGTGACCATTGAGACACGCAACCCCGCTTGCTCCACCTCGCTACGCATTCGCTCAAGCTCAACACGCGGAGTCGCAATCCCGCCCGCGCTGGCTCTCATGCAGATCGCGCCGTAGCCCAACTCAGCCGCTAACTGAACCAAATCACGAAACGGAACATTGAGCTTCGTCTTGCACGGAGCTTCAGCAATTCGCACTGACAACGACAACTTCATCACGCCACCCACATCCCAATGAACTCAACCCACCGTTCGTTTTCTTCAGCGAATAGCTCCCAAATTCTCGTCGATAATCATCGCGGCGAGCGATGCTTGACGTCCACCAACTCGCCCACCACACTCCGCCACTTCCGCTGGCCCCGGCCGGTGTTGGAGGTGTAGCTCAGTTGGTAGAGCAACGGACTTTTAATCCGTAGGTCTCGGGTTCGAGTCCCGACGCGCTCAATTTGAATTCTTCCGGAATGGCGGGCGGGTTCCTGGCGGAAGCGAGATCGCATGAACGCCTATCTGACGAATCCTCCCGGCGGGTGGGACGCGACGCAGATTGCAGAAGTTCCGTTGCCCATTGGGCGGGAGGATCAGGCGCTCGTGGCGCTGCGGGCAGTCGGGTTGAATCCGGCGGACGCGTTTCAAATCGAGGGGAAATATCCCGGCGGGCCGAAACCGCCGTTTGTCGTGGGACGCGACGGGGCCGGTGTGATTGCTCGGGGCGATAAAGCCGGCCGCTGGCAGCCGGGGCAACCGGTCGTCGTGCTGCAATCGTCAACCACCGATTTGCGGAATGGCACGCTCTGCGAGCAGCAGTGGGTCGCGGCAGAGAATCTCACGGCCTTGCCTGACGGCTGGAATTTTGCCGAAGCGGCCGCGGCACCGCTCGTGTATCTCACGGCGTGGAAGTGTCTGAACGGGCCGTCGCCACTGAAAGAGGGTCAGCTCGAGCTCGTGACGGGCGCCTCAGGCGGCGTGGGTCTGGCAGCGGTGCATCTCGCCGCGGCCGCGGGTGCGACGGTGGTCGCGTTGTCGCGGTCGAAAAGCAAACAGCAGCGTCTATTGGAACAGGGTGCGCACTTCGTCTTCGCGCCGGACGAAGAGAAGCTGAAGGAAAAAATCACCTCCGCGACAAATCGCAAAGGCGTAGACGTCGTTGTGGAAACGGTCGGCGGAACACAATTGACCGAAGCCATTCATCTGTTGGGTATCTACGGACGCGTCAGTTCCGTCGGCGTGCTCGCGGGAATCGAAGCGACGCTGCCGATTCCCGCTCTCATGTTCAAGCGAGCCAGCATCCACGGCATTCTGGTGTCGGACGACGCGCCGGCCGTTGCTCAAAAGGCATGGTCCGAGATTGTAGGATTACTCAAAAAATCGGGCCGCAAACCGGTGATCGACCGCGTGTTCCCGTTCACGGAGACGAAAGCCGCGTTCGATCATCTGCGCAGCGACGTGTTCGGCAAAGTCGTCGTGGAGATTTCCAAGTGAAGAAGCAAGACAACAAACAATCAGAACACCCGTGGATTTGTTTGATTGTCTCTTGCCTCTTGTTTCTCGAAACATCCTCGCCGCTCTTGGCCGCCGAACCCGCGGTCGTTTGGGACCGCGAAATTCTTTCGCAGCCGTTCGATCAGCAGCCATTTCGGCAGATCGCGATTCCCTCGTGGGTGCAGGACACGCTCGGCTGTGGCTACACGCTTTCGGTGATGAACACGCAGCAACGGACCGAAGCCGCGTCGCACGGCGTGACGCTCAGCGAGATGGGATTCGTCGATCCATTTTACGCGTATTACGACAGTCAGTTGCTCAAACGCCGCAGTCCGCATGTGCCGTTAGAACGGCTGGAGAAGAACATAGCCGAATACAAGCGGCTCGGCGTTCGGATTCTGGGTGTCTATCCGCCATGTTTGCAGGGGGAAGTCTACGAAACCCGTCCCGAATGGCGGCGGATTGCGACGAACACGACGGAGATTCCGCAGATCGACATGGTGAAGTTCCCGCACGGCGGGATGCTCTGCCTGCTCGGGCCATATGGCGATTTCTTCATCGACGTCCTCGCGGAGATCTTGACGAAATTCCCCGACGTCGACGCCTTCAGCTTCGACGGCATTCATTACGGCGGCGTCTGCTACTGCGGAGAGTGCCGGAAGAATTACCGGGCCGACGCCGGCAAAGAAATTCCGAACACGGACCTCAACGATCCGGAATTTCGCCGGTATCAGCATTGGGCCGACCGAAAGATGGAAGACCTCGTGCGGCGGATGCAGGTGCGGTTGAAAACGATCAAGCCGGAGGTGGCCCTCGTCACCTGGACGACGAATGCCGGGCGGTTCGGGCATTTCCTCAGCATTCCGCGAAACATGCCGGCGCGGATGAACCTGTTGTTCGACGCGCCGGACCAGGAGTTCTGGCTCGACGAGACGAACCGCGGGACCACCATCGTGCCGGCGTTCGCGAACGCTTACATTTGGGCCTGCACCAACCACCGCGTGGCGTTCAGCGAGCCGTACATTCTCAGCCACGGCAATCCGTATGGAAAGGACAGCTTTCCGCCGTCGGAGATTCTTCGCCGCATGCTGCTCGCCGCGACGTATGGAGCGACGCCGAGCATCGCCGTTATCCAGCCGCCGCATTTGCAGCAGGAGTTGTACGACTGCATGGACGAACTGCAGCGCCGCAAGGAATGGCTGATCCACAAGCAGCCCGAGCCGTGGGCCGCAGTCGTGATGAGTGACAACACTCGCAATTTTTACGGACGTTCGGCGGGCTTGGTGGAAGATCGTTACCTCGCGAACGTCTTCGGCACGTTCCGGGCCTGCGTGGAGGAGCATTTGCCAGTGACGATCATCAACGATTGGAACCTCACGCCGGAAGATTTGGCGAAGTACCGCGTCATGATTCTGCCGAACACGGCGTGCCTGGATGATCGGCAAGCCGCCGCGCTGAAGCAGTATGCGGCGAACGGCGGCGGCGTGGTCGCCAGTCTCGACACGTCGCTGTTCGACGAATACGGCGACCCGCGCGACAACTTCGCGCTGGCCGACGTTTTCGGCGTCGATTACCGCGGGTTGCTGACGACGGACGCCAAGCCGGAAGAGATCGACGTCAATTTCGCCCAGGCCATCGGCCCAGATTATTGGGAGAAGCGCAAAAATGTGTTCGATTTCCGACAGGATCCGCAGTCGTTTCTCAATCAGGGAAAAATGCGGACGTACGTGAATGACCAGTTGGTGACGTTCAAAGGCCCGGCGGTGAAAGTCCGGTTGCGCGGGGCGCAGGCGGATATCCCCGGACTTTTGCGATTCAAATCGAGCCCGGACGCGACCGAGTTTCCCGCGGTGGTCACGCATCAGCACAACCTCGGCCGCGTGGCGTATTTCGCCGCGGGACTAGACGCGGGCTATTACTCTTATGCATATCCGTATCAGCGCTTGGCGCTCAAGCATGCCATCGAATGGGCAGCAAACGAGAAGTCGCCGGTGCAAGTGACGGCCCCGATGTGCGTCCACTCGACAATCATGCGGCAACCGCGCGATTCAGGCGACCGGTTGGTCGTGCATCTATTCAACGACCTCAATACAACCGCCCATCACGCCTTGCCGCAGGACGACGTCCCGTTGCGGGAGGAAACGGTGCCGATTCACGACATCGAGATCGTCTTCGGCCCACGTTACGCCGTGAAGCGCATTTTGCAACAACCCGACGGCCGGGAGTTGCCGCTGCGAAAAACGGACGCTGGGGTCTCGGTGACCGTTCCGCGGCTCGATGTGCACACGCTGATCGTCGTTGAGCTGCAACCCTGAGCGGCCGTTTGACCGGAATCCCGATGACGACATTGCAGCGAAACGTGCTGTGTCTCCTGTGGGCGGCGCTGTCTGTGCCCGTCGTTGCCGCGGATTCGCTGGATTGGGCGGCCGAAGCAACGACCGTCGGCGAGCTTTGGGCCGGTTACGATCCGCGCACCGAGCCTCTCGACATCGAGATCACCCGCAGTTGGGACGAACAGGGCATCCACATCGAACAACTGCGGTTTACAGGCGAGACCCGGAAAGGAACGTCGGTCCGCGTCTTCGCCTATCGGGGCGTGCCATTGCAACCGGCGGATAAAGTGGCCGGCGTACTGCACATCCACGGCGGCGGCCAGACGGCGTCGCTGGAGTGGATCCGGTTTTGGGGCGAGCGAGGCTACGCCTGCGTCTCGTTCGATTTCTGCGGAAAACACCCCCATCGCCCCGCGGAGCTGATGACCGACTGGGGCGACATCGACGCGCAAATGCTTGCCCCCGTGAAGCCACCAACCAATCTGGAGCCCGCGCCGCGATATTCGGCCTGGTTTCATTGGGCGCTGGTTGCGCGGCGGGCCTTGACGCTGCTGGAGCAACATTCTCGTGTCGATGCCAAACGGCTCGGCGTTTTCGGCATTTCCGTGGGCGGCACGCTCACTTGGCTGGTGGCCGGCGTGGACGAACGGGTCAAAGCCGCCGTTCCCGTCTATGGCATTGGGCAGAATTCGTACACATTTCCGTGGGAGCAGCCGGAGGAACTCGCCGACACGCAGCGCCGACGGTTCCGCGATCTGCTGGAATGCGAATCGTATGCGCCGCGAATCGGCGTTCCTGTGTTGTGGCTGTCCTCGTCCAACGACCACCACGGCCGGCTCGATCTCGGCATGCGCACGTTGGATGCGACGAAATCACCGATCCTTCGCCAGGCCTACACACCGCTCTTCATGCATCACGTCGCCGCCGGAGAGGCAAAGAATCTGCCGCTGTGGATGGATTGGCATCTCCGGAGCGAAGGCGAGGCTTGGCCGAAGTCGCCGCGTTTGCGAATCACTGTCAATTCACAGGAGCAGAAGGTCTCCGCGCTCGTCACCGCAGACCGGGCGGATGACGTCGCGGAAGTGGCCTTGTGGTGGGGTCTGAACAACCGCTGGCCGATGTCGCGATTCTATCGCGTGCAATGCCGGCGACAGCCGCTAGAGAATCCCAGCAAATTTCTGCTGTCGGTGTCGTCGCCGGAAGACGTGATCTATGGATTTGCCAATGTGACGTATCGCTCTGGCATCGTGCTCAGTTCGCGGCTGGAAACATTGGCGGTGCGAGACCATCCGGTGCAGATCGACGCGCAGCGGCCAAAACTGATCGATGCGATGGACACCGCCGATGCCTGGTATTGGGTCGGAGCGCCGACTGATCCGTGCCATCTGCCGACGCTGTTCACACCGTGGACGGGACGTGACGGGGAAACGGGATTCACGACACCGCTGCCGGTATTTCAATTCGCCTCGAATCTGCTGTCCGATCCCTGGCGGCGCGGACGAGGCCAGCAGACGCTGCAGATCGACGTCCTGGCGAAACACAGACCAGCAAAGTTCGAAATTGAAGTCGCGGAGCGATTCTTCCAACCGGGGGGCAAAACTTATGTCGCTCGTCCGACAATGGATCCGCAAGAATCGCGTTGGACCACGATTTCCATTCGTCCCGAGCATTTACGGGATCCGCAGGAGCAACGCCTTCCGAATTGGAACGAAGTCGACTATCTCCTGCTGCGCGGAGAGCGGGCTGCCGACGGTCCGATCGTCTTCCGGAATTTGCGCTGGGAGAATCTGGAGGAATGAAGCCCGGCCGATGGGCTGCGCCGGAAGAAAAGATGGAGTTATTCTCCTTGATCAGATGACTTCACGTCGCCGCAAACCGAAAATCGGCAACATCGATCTGATCTCCGTGGTACCCGTGAAAATCCCCGTCCAAAACGATACCCTGTAGCGAGACTCATCCACGAGAATCGTGATCGCGGTTCTCGCTGTAGGAGGCGCGTGTCCGTTCCCTCACGTTTTCTCGTCCCTCGCGACGGATGACTTCCCAAAAACCGACGACCGACGCTTTTGTGGCGACCGTGAAGAAAAGCGGCCTCGTCGAGCCGGACCGTCTGCAAAAACTGCTGGACGACTTCGAACGGTCGGTCGGCAGCGGCGATAGCAGCATCGCATTGGCGGAATTTCTCGTCACTCAAGGAGCGATGACGAAATGGCAGGCCGAAAAGCTGCTGCAGGGGAAGCACAAAGGCTACGTCCTCGGCAAGTACCGGCTTTTGTC
>CAZILR010000224.1:0-7914 GCA_964539995.1 uncultured Planctomyces sp. | reverse complement strand
CATCGCGATGTAGGTGCCGCGCCGCAACGCGATGGTCTCTTCGTGAGCAATTTGCTCGGAGAGCGCGAGCAGTCGATCGTCGTAACACGAGCGATCAGATGCCGTACCGCGACCGTCAGGGAGCGGCTCGTGTCTGCGACCATCGAGGCCGCTCCCTGACGGTCGCGGTACGGTCAGTCCACCCATGAGGTTGATGTGGTCGTCGATCAACAGGATGTCGCCGGAGCGGAGCGTTGGGTTCAAGCCGCCGCTGGCGTTGGACACGATCAGGAACGACGCGCCGAGTTCAGCGAAGACTCGGATCGGAAACGTGATCTGCTGGAACGAGTAGCCTTCGTAGGCGTGAAAGCGGCCATCCATCGCAAGGATCGGGACGTCGGCCAATCGTCCGGCGAGCAGTCGGCCGCGATGACCGTCCGCCGTTGAGCGGGCGAAGTGCGGCAGGTCGCGATAGCTCCATTCGGCCTCGATCGCGATGTGCTCGGCGAGCGATCCCAGTCCGGTGCCGAGGATGATCGCCGCTCGCGGACGCTCCGGCCAAACCGCGCGAACGACGGCGGCAGTTTCCGCGACGGCGGCAGCCAGATGTTCGGCGGAGACATTCATCGCGAGCGATTCCTCAGCGTCGGCCATTACGGTCGCGCCATTGCTGTTCCATCTGACCGAGTTGCGATTCGATTTGCCGAAGCTCGTCGGGCGAGAGCGACTCGCCGCCGAAACGGACTCGATAAAACTGCGTGACGACATCATCAGGCAGGCTCACCGAGCTGTTCGCTGCGAGCCGTTGTGACCACGCCGATTGCGAAGCAGTCAAGAACTCTCGCGCCGTCTGAGCCGGCAGCGGTTCGAGGCCGGCAGTTCGCAGCAGACGCAAGAATCGTTCGTAGAATTCGACACGCAGCCGTTGCTGGGCTGACTCGCCGCGCAGTCGTCGCAGCAGTCGCGACCACCAGCGCGACCAGCGTGCTCGCCAGCCATCGCCGTTGTTCCCGATGCTCTCGTTGGGCAACAGCCAATTCAGAAATTTTTGCAGGCGGGCGAACCACCGTGACTGCGTCTCGGCGGACAGACGCGATCGCACCGCGAGCAGCAGCGCCGGCACGAGAAAACAGATCGCCAGCAGGATCATCGCGACGACGGCGAACCAGCGTCGCAGCGATGCTGAGTAGACCTCACCTTCACCGTTCTGATCAGACAGCAAATTCTCGAAGCTCGCTTGCAGGTCGGCCAAGGCTTTCGTGCCGATTTCCTTGAGCGGCGTGTAGATGTTGTCACTCTGGTCGTTGAACGACATGCCGACGATGTGGTGCGACCACACATCGGAGAAGTGATTCGCCAGTGTGCTGAACAGTCCCGCTTTTGGTGCCAGCGATTTGACGCTGTCGGATCGGCTGGCGGGAGTCGCATCGAGCACTCGCCAGCGGCCGTCGATCAACGCCTCGACCCAAACGTGAGCGTGCCGGCCCTGGACCACGAAGTACCCGGTACTGGGATTCTGATCGCCCCCTTTGAAGCCGCTGACCAGCCGAGCCGGAATATCGACCGCGCGCAACATCAACCCCAGCGCTGAGGCGAAGTACTCGCAATGACCTTGCTTGCGGTTGAAGAGGAAGTCCTCGACCGCGTCGATGGACGGATCCGTGACGGACATGTCGAGCGTGTAGCCGAACTCGCCCGAATCGCGCAGGTGTTGCACGAGGCGTCGAGCCATGTCCGCTGGCGTTGAGCTCGGAGCGTCGGCGGGAGCGGCGATCTGCCTCGCCAAGTTTTGCAATCGCTCCAGACCGGCCGGAAGAGCGCGGTAGTATCCGACTTCTCCGCGATAGATTGCCGAGAAGTGCGTGCCTCGCGGGAACGGAAGATCGGCTTCGGGGCGCGGCTTCTCTGAAAAGATTTTGTATTGCAGCCGCTCTCGGCCAGTGATGCTGTCATCGCGATACAGCGAGGATGTGACTCGCCGTTCGGTCAGCAGCGGCAGCCGATGCTCCAAGGCTCCGGCCAGGTGTTGCGGCATGGCGAACAGAACGCCGGAGTCCATCGGTTCCATGCGAAACTCTTGCCGAACACAGTCGCCGGAATGGGACGGCGACAGCAAATGTCGCGGCCCGTCCTGTCGTCCCGTCGTGCCGACCCGCCACTTCCCGTTCTCGTATTCGCCCAAAACCGCGCCGCGAAACAGAGGCTCATCGAATCCCAGCCGAGTGGCGTGCGCGACGATGTCGATCGACTGATTGGTGCTGTGATCGAACATCCGCACTTCCAGGACGGTGTTCGTCCCTTCCAGGATTTGGCCGATGTCACCGAGCTGTACTTCTTCGGCGAATCCACTTTGCAAAGTTCGCAAGGGCAGATCGGGAGCTTCGCCAAACGCCGAAATGCTGCCGACCCAAATGCGTGGCGTGAACACGAAAAACAACATCCCGACAATCGCGGACAGCAGCACGTTCGCCAGCACTCCTGACACAAAGGCACCGCTGATCCAACGCAATCGCGGATCAATCTGCACCGTGCTGATCGGACGGCTGAGCTGATTCCAAAGGAAATCGTCCGCCGATTTCGAGCGGTGCGGTTCGACCGTTTGTGGCGGCGGATCACCCTTGCGATGCGTCGCGAACAGCACCGCGTCCTCGTCCGCGTAGCGTTGCCGGACACGACTGACCGTGAACACGGTCAACGTCCAAACGGAGGCGATCAGAAACACCACGCACATCAGCCCAAAGCCGCCTGAAGACGTCAACACGGCTCCGACCGCGACATGTAACACCGATAGCAAGCACAGGTTCCAAGACATGCGCGGCGTCTTGGCCACGAACAACACGATCCACGTCAGGTACACCAACAGGTGCGCGAGCGACAACAGACGAGCTTCGATTTGGCCACTGCTCAATTCCCATCCCGCCAACCCAAAGGCCACCACTCCCAGCGCGTTCGCCCAGCGCGTTCGCAGGTGAAACAACTTCCAGCGTTCGGTCAGAAACAACGCCAGCAGCGCCAGCGGAATCGTGAAGGCATCGGGGAAGGCCGCCCCTTCGGCGAACGCCAACATGCCGCTGGCCAGCATCACCAAGCCGTACAAACTGAGTTGCAGAGCCGTCGTCATGCGGACCCCTCCAACACGAAGTACGGAGACAGGTCGTCCGGCTCGGCCGACAGGCTCAGCAGCTCGGATGGCTCATCGGCATCACGCGTACGCGTCGGCAACCCACCACGCGGCCGAGTCGATACGACCACAACGCGCGAGCTGCTCGAAATCCGCTGCATCGTTTCGTCGATCACCGGTTGAACATTCGCGTTCGACGAAGCCGACGCTAGCGCCAGTTGATCCAACGCTAGTTCGAGGCTCGAAAGATGATCCCAAGCCGACGTCTGCGAGCCGACCACGATCATCCGCAGCCTCGCTTCACGCGATTGCCGCAGGTTTTCGTGCAAGACCGTGGCGGCGAAACTGATCGCCAATTCCACGCGGTCCAGGTCCGACGCCGTCGGATGCGCGGGCTGCCACAACTCGACCAGCAACACGAGATCGCGATCGCGTGTCTGCTGAAACTCACGCACCATCAACTCGCCGCTCCGAGCAGTTGTGCGCCAGTGAATGGCTTTCGGATCGTCGCCGGGACGGTACTCGCGGATGCGATGGAACTCGTCGTCGAATAGTCCCGCTCGCATCCGCCGTTGCTCCGCCAATTCGGTGGCGTTCCACAGATCGCTTCGCCAGCGCGAGGTCATGCGCCCGACGCGCGGATGCACGATGAGTTTGGAGAAGTCATTGAACAGCAATCCCCGTTCGATCAATCCCAGCGGAAAGTGAGTGGTCAGCTCCAACGGCCCGAACGAATACTCACCCCGCTGGCTGAATCGCACGAAGTAGTGGCTGCGACGAGTCTGCCCAGCCGGAACACGCACAAACAACGTCGCCGCCTGAAAGCGGTCGCGAACATGCGCGACTTGATCTCGCGCCGCCAGCAACCATGAACTCAAAAACCACTTGCGGTTTGCGACCTCAATCTCAATCGAAACCAGCTCGCCGGCCATCACGCGATGCGGCAAAACCCGTTTCGCGTGCGTGCGTCGCACCATCGAAAACGCGATCCAGCCATTGAGCACCCACGGACCAATCATCATCGCGAAGACAAACATCAGCATGTTCGTCCGGCCGATGATGGAGCCGAGAAACATCACGCTCATGATCGTGACGTAGACGACCCCTTCGCGCGTGATCGCCATCCGATTCCGATTCCAAACCGGCCGGCCTTTCGCGGTCTGATTTGAACGAGCGACTGTGAGCAATTGCTTAATGCCCCACAGCAACAGGCCGATCGTCGCTGCAATCAGCAACCAACGACGGAGCCCCCCCCAGCTCTCTGCCAACCAATCCAGTTGCTGTAGCCCCAGTAGCAGACTGCCACCGCAAATGGTTGCCACCGTCCCGGTGAGCAGGGTTCGGCGCGTGGAGTCATCGTTGGCAAATGGTCCGTTCATGCGTATCGACTCGCGATGGCTACCGAAGGTTCGGCGAGGGGCCGCAGTCTAGGAGCTCGCGCGTCGGACACCAGCGCGGCGAACTCGTTCTTGACGATCATCGCAATGTCAACCTTGATGTGAGCGAAAGGACGTGGTGGGCATGGGCAATCTGCCTTGCCTACTGACTGTAGCAATTGCACGGAAAAAATCGGCCAACTAGACTGCGTAGACTGAGTAAATGCGGAGGTTCGCCAATGAACGTGACTCAACGCCGCAACCTGTTTGAGCAGGTGATGTTCAGCGTTGAGTGTGCCTTCGCGACGACGCCAGATTCTGTTGAATGGGTCTCGAACCGTCTGGTGAAGTCGATACCGGCTCTCTGAGAGTGAGCGCCGATAGAGAAGGGAGAACCGATCGCACCCCTTCGCCAATCTGCGGTCGAACCAAATTTCATGGAGTGAATCCTGTGACTGAACGACACATTTTCGGAACGAGTGGAAAATTGAACCGCCGCTGGATCGCCCTCTGCGGCACGTCGGTATTGGCCTTGGGGACGACGCTGGTTCCTGGGACGTGGGCTTGGGACGACGCCAAACCCGTGCCGCCCGCCGGACTGCGAGGAGTTTTGCCGATCGACGTTCCAGGCACACTGGGCGAGGATGCCTTCGCCGTGCTCGACGGAAATTGGAAAGAGTGGGGCGAGAAGACGGCCGCCGAAGTCGCCAAGTTGTATGCGGAAGAAACGGTCGGCCTCGAAGCCCAGCGACAACAGTTGGACGTTCTGAAAAAGAAGTTGCTGACGATGGAAACGTCGCTCAAGGACGCTCGTTATCGCAGCATTCACGAGCCACTCGGCAGTCTCCATTCCGCTCTGAATCGGCGCGTGGCAATTGCGGAGGCGGTGCTCGACACGTTGATGATTGACCCTCAGAAGGCTGCCAGCGAGCAGCTTGATGGTGCGCGGCAGCAAGTCGCGAAGTCACTGAAAGATCTCGAAACCGAATTGAGCACCGTCAAGAACGGACCGGCATGGTTGGATTACGTCCGTTCTGCCGAGATCACAAAATTGGTCAGCGACAAGAAGGGGACGGAAGCGGTCCCGGTGCTCTCCGCGGTGCATCAAAAGTTGTCTCCGTCAGACGCCACGGCACCAGAGATTCGTAAGTTCCTCGACGGATCACGACTGGTCGCCCTGAGGCAATCGCTGGATCAATTTGTGAAGCTCGCGGCCACGGTCGATCAGCCGTACAACCCCGAAAAACTCCGAACCGATCTGGTAGCGCTGGTTGGCTCGATCGAGCAATTTGAAGAGTCGCAGTCAT
Organism: uncultured Planctomyces sp.; assembly: GCA_964539995.1. Taxonomy (GTDB): domain Bacteria; phylum Planctomycetota; class Planctomycetia; order Planctomycetales; family Planctomycetaceae; genus SXKJ01. Next base: position 2,131 of record CAZILR010000224.1, on the reverse strand, counting down.
CGATCGATGCGGCGGCGGTTCGGAAGAGCTTTGATACGGTGCGAAAATCGTCACCCGACCACGGCAACCGAGTCGCATCGGCGATGTCCACGCATTACTTCAATTTCAACCTGCGCGTCGTCGCCAGCGAGAAGTTCCTGTCGAAAGTCGCGTCCGAAACAACCACGAAGCAAGGCGCGGTTCGCGATGTCATTCTCGGAGCGAACGTCAGTGGCAATCAAACGACGACCGTGACTGCGGGCGTCGATCTGAAGCCCAGCAACGACGGCATTCGTCTGAATCTGGTGATTGATGGCGTCGCACGGTCGAACACCGTCGGTGTTACCAGCGAAGCGAATGTTTACACGTCCGGCTACCACGTTTTCAAAGCCTGGAAGCCAGTCCTGTTCGACGGGAACAAGTTCACGACCGGCAACGCGGACATTTCCGTCCGAGCCAACAATCAAACGACCGGCGTCTCAACCAAGTACAGCAACATCCCGTTGTTTGGCGGCATTGCGGACTCCTACGCGATGGGTGAAGTGGCAGACCGACGTGGTCAGTCCGAAGCCATCGCCGCGCAGCGAGTCTCCAGCAAAGTCCTGCCGGAGTTCAACACGGAAGTCGATGCCAAGATCGGCGACCTCAACAAAGACTACGAAGAAAAGGTCAACGCCAAGCTGCGTCAGAAGGATTTGTATCCGTCGGCCGCCAGCTACCGTTCGACCGAAGACGACCTGCGAGTCAGCACGCGACTGATGGCCGACCACGAGTTGGCCGGCGGTGACGGCCCGTTTGTCAGCGTTCCAAGCAACGGTTTCGTCGTCGCTCTGCACGAGTCGCTGCTGAACAACAGCCTCGACCGTTTGAAGATCGCGGGCCGCACGATGTCCGAAGACGAACTCGGCAAAGAGATCGAGAACTCATTCTCTGACCTCATGGGCCGCAAGGTGAATCTGGCGAAGAAAGACGAAGCTGCGGAAGCCAAGGAACCAGCCACGTTCGTCTTCCCGGAGAAGGACGCCCTCCGTTTCCGAATCAACAATGGTCAACTGACGTTGGCGATTCGAGCCGGACTGAAGCAAAAGGACGAAGATATTCCGACGCAGGAAATCACCGTTCCGCTGATGTTTCGCATCGAAGGAGCCAATTTCGTGGTTGAGAGCGGTGAGATCAGCGTCTCGCCGGTCGAGGCTCCGGCCAACGCCGGACTGCAAATCGCTCGTGCCGGTGTCGTGCGTAACAAAGTCAAGAACGCACTGCCGATTCGCAAGTTCGACCGCTTCGTCAACATCGACAAGAACCGGCAGACGCCGATTCAACTGGGCCTCGCCCAGGTCAAAGCCGCTGGCGGCTGGCTGACTCTTTCGTTCGAGTAGCTCGACAGTTTCCCGTTGAGTTGTTGACATCTTGCAGGACCGGAACCGCTCGGCGATTCCGGTCCTGCTGTTTTGGTTGAGACTCCGCATGTCGCACGTCGATTCCGATTTGATCGTCACCGGACTCCGCAAGGAGTACGTCACCGCCGCCGGTTCGCTGACCGTCTTGAACGGCGTCGATCTGTCGCTGACGCGCGGTGACGCGCTGGCCGTCACTGGCCCGTCCGGTTCTGGCAAGAGTTCGCTGCTGTTCGTGCTCGGTGGCTTGGAGCGACCGACACAAGGTTCGGTGCGACTGCGAGGCCGAGACGTCTTTGCCACAAACGAAACGGAACTGGCCGCCTGGCGACAAGAGTCCGTCGGCTTCGTCTTCCAAGAGCATCACCTGCTGCCGCAATGCACGGTGTTGGAGAACGTGCTGATCCCGCGATTGGCCGGTCCCGGCACAACAGCGGACGATGTCACCCGCGCGACGAAGTTGCTTGAACGGGTTGGCTTGCAGCAGCGTTTGGAGCATCGTCCCGCTCAGTTGTCCGGCGGCGAGCGGCAACGAGTCGCCGTTTGCCGAGCGCTCATCAATCAGCCCGCGCTGCTGCTGGCTGACGAGCCGACCGGCAACCTCGATCGCGAGAACGCCGATTCCATCGGCAGCTTGTTGCTGGAACTCAGCCGCGACGCCGGCAGCGTGTTGATCTGCGTCACACACAGTGCCGACTTGGCCTCCCGCTTTCCGCGCCGTGCGGAACTCCGCGATGGACGGCTCACCTCCCTTT